>JBIOXX010000364.1:0-2170 GCA_044869875.1 bacterium
GACCAAGACGCCTTTCCGATCTTCGCCGACCCCAATAAATCGGCCCGCAAGGCCAAAAACTTGGGGTTTGCCTTCAACTGGATCATCAACGATAACGCCAAGCTCTACATCGATTTCGAGCAGACTCGTTTCGACGGCGGCGGCAAGGGCGGTACCGATCGGAAGACCGAAAACGTCATCCTCAATCGTTACCAACTTAATTTCTAAGTCTTATTCGAAGAAGGAATATCGATTATGAAAACATTGAAACGATTTAAAAATATTCTGCTGATAGTGCCGCTGGTCCTGGGCTTGAGCGGCACCGCCTCCGCGGTCTCTCTGCTCAACGTCTCCTACGACCCGACCCGTGAACTCTACCAGGACTACAATGCGGCTTTCAGCAAGCATTGGCAGGTGCTCAAAGGCGAAGCGGTCGATGTCAAGCAATCCCATGGCGGATCGGGCAAACAAGCCCGGTCCGTCATCGATGGATTGGAAGCCGACGTCGTCACCTTGGCCCTGGCCTATGACATCGACGCCATCGCCGAAAAGGCCAAACTGTTGCCGGCCAACTGGCAAACCCGGCTTCCCAACAATAGCTCGCCTTACACCTCGACCATTGTCTTCCTGGTGCGCAAGGGTAACCCCAAGGGCATCAAGGACTGGAGCGACTTGGCGAAGCCCGGCATCTCGGTCATCACTCCCAATCCCAAAACTTCGGGCGGAGCCCGATGGAATTATCTGGCGGCCTGGGGTTATGCCCTCAAGCAGCCGGGTGGCAGCGACGCGACCGCCAAGGACTTCGTGGGCAAGATCTATAAGAACGTCCCGGTGCTCGACTCCGGAGCCCGCGGTTCGACGACGACTTTCATCGAGCGCGGGATCGGGGACGTGCTGATTGCCTGGGAGAACGAGGCTTTGCTGGCGGTCAATGAGATCGGCAAGGATAAGTTCGACGTTGTCGTGCCCTCGCTGAGCATCCTGGCCGAGCCACCGGTGGCGCTGGTCGACAAGGTGGCGAATAAGAGAGGAACCCAGGCGGTTGCTCAGGCCTACCTCGAATACCTCTACACTCCGGAAGGGCAGGAGATCGCGGCCCGCCACTACTATCGACCGCGACTGGCGGCCACGGCGGCCAAGTATTCGGCCCAATTCCCCAAGGTGAATCTTTTCACGATTGACGAAGTCTTCGGAGGCTGGAAGAAGGCCCAGGCGACCCACTTTGGGGACGGCGGGACCTTCGACCAGATCTATCAACCCGGTAGCTGATCGAAAGGAAGCATGAATATGTTGAAACGAATCCTCCTCGGCGCCGCTGCGCTGAGCACCTTACTGGCTCCGGGCGCCGAGGCGGCGACCAACCTCCTCAACGTCTCCTATGACGTGACCCGCGAGTTCTATAAAGACGTGAACGCCAACTTCGCCGCCTCCTGGAAGCAGAAGACCGGCGAGGACGTCACCATCCAGCAATCCCACGGCGGTTCTACCAAGCAGGCCCGTTCGGTCATCGACGGCCTGGAGGCCGACGTAGTGACGATGAACCAACAGACCGACGTCGACGCCATCGCCGAGATCGGCAAGCTGATTCCGGCCGATTGGCGGAGCCGGCTGCCGAACAACAGTGCGCCTTACACTTCGACGATCGTCTTCCTGGTGCGCAAGGGCAATCCCAAGGCCATCAAGGACTGGAACGACTTGGCCAAGCCCGGCGTGTCGGTGATTGTGCCCAATCCCAAGACCTCGGGTAACGGGCGTTACAGTTATCTCGCGGCCTACGGCTACGCCTTGAAGAACAACGGCAACGATCCGGCCAAGGCCAAGGACTTCGTCGGCAAGCTCTTCAAGAACGTTCCGGTACTCGACACCGGCGGGCGTGGAGCGAGCACGACTTTCGTCCAACGCGGCATCGGCGACGTCTTGCTGACCTTCGAGTCCGAAGTCCTGCTCATCAAGAAGGATGCCGGCGGCGAGGCCTTCGAATCGGTGGCTCCTTCGATCTCCATCGAGGCCGAAGCGCCGGTGGCTTGGGTCGACAAGTACGTCAACAAGCACGGGACCCTGGCCACAGCGAAGGCCTATCTCGAGTACCTCTACAGCCCGGCCGGCCAGGAGCTAGCCGCGAAGCATTTCCTTCGTCCCCGTTCGACCGAGGTGGTGGCAAAGTACTCGGCTCAATTTCCCAAGCTCGGAC
>JBIOXX010000365.1:0-11389 GCA_044869875.1 bacterium
CACGGCGTCAACATCATGGAGTTCTGTAAGCAGTTCAATGCTCGGACTCAAAAAGACGCCGGTCTCATTATCCCGGTGGTGATCACGGTTTACCAAGATCGTTCCTTCACCTTCGTGACCAAGACTCCACCGGCCAGCATCTTGCTGATCAAGGCCGCCAAGATCCAAAAGGGCTCGGGCGTTCCTAACAAGAACAAAGTCGGCACCGTCACCAAGGCTCAGGTCGAAGAGATCGCCAAGCTGAAGATGCCGGACCTCGACGTCCGGGATTTGGCCGCCGCAGTCCGCACCGTCGAAGGCACCGCCCGCAGCATGGGTATTGAAATCAAGTAGAGGTTGATATGGCTGGAAAGAAATACAAGAACGCCGCGAAAAACGTGGATCCCGACAAGAAATACACCCTCGACGAGGCTGTCAAGATGCTCGAAGGCATGAAGTCGGCTAAGTTCGACGAGACCGTCGAAGTGGCCCTTCGCTTGGGCATTGACGCCAAGCAGACCGACCAATTGGTCCGGGGTGCCGTCGCTTTGCCCCATGGTTTGGGGAAGAACATCAAGGTTTTGGCCTTTGCCAAAGGCGGCAAAGAGAAGGAAGCCCAGGAAGCCGGGGCTGATTTCGTCGGTTCCGACGATATGATCGAGAAAGTCCAAGGCGGCTGGATGGACTTTGACAAAGTGGTTGCTACTCCCGATATGATGGTGGCTGTCAGTAAGTTGGGTAAAGTGTTGGGTCCACGCGGCCTGATGCCCAATCCGAAAGTGGGAACGGTATCCTTCGACATCGGAAAAGCTGTGAAAGACCTCAAGGCGGGCAAGGTCGAATTCCGCAACGAAAAGGCCGGAATCATCCACGCCCCCATTGGTAAGCTTTCCTTTGGTGCTGAAAAGATTAAAGAAAACATGCTGTCTTTGATCGAAGGGGTGGTGAAAGCCAAGCCTTCCTCGAGCAAGGGCACTTTCCTCCGCGGCATCGCGATCAGCGCGACGATGAGCCCGGGGATTCGCATCGACCCGAATACGGCGGTGCGTGCTTAAGTTTTAACGTTTTTTGAAAAGTGAATGAGTGCGTCCAAGACAGTGGGTTTGCCCGGGAAACTGGGGAATTAAGGCGTAAGCGCCCACCGAGACGGGAATTTTCCCTCTCTGATTCACTCATTAGGACAAAAACCTAATCTCTCAAGGAGGGAAAATGAACCGAACTGAGAAGGCGCAGGAAGTCGAGGCGCTCAAAGAGCGTTTTGAGAAGACCTGCGTGACCCTTCTCGCGGAATACCAAGGCCTCAAGGTCAGCGAATTGACCAAGCTGCGCCAGGAGCTCCGCCAAACCAAAGCCGAGGTGAAGGTGATCAAGAACACCCTCGCCAGCCTGGCTTTGAAAGGCACTCCGATGGAATCACTGGCCGATCTCTTCGTCGGTCCGACTGCGGTCGTGACCAGCGAAAGCGATCCGGTGGCTCCGGCAAAGATCTTGGTGAAGTTCGCCAAGGAGTTCGAGAAGGCCAAGATCAAGGGTGGCTTCATGTCCGGCAAGGTCATGAAGGCGTCCGAGGTCGAGACCCTCTCCAAGCTCCCCTCGCGCGAAGAGATGCTCGCCAAGATGCTGGGATCGATGCAGGCCCCGGCTCAAAACTTGGTGAACGTCATGAGCGCGTTGCCCCGGCAACTGGCCACCGTGTTGGCCGCTATCCGCGACAAGAAAACAGCATAACCCACACTCATTAACTTTTTTGAAATAAGGAATTACACAATGGCTATCGTTAAAGCTGAAGATATCTTGGAAACCATCGAAAGCATGACCCTCTTGCAAGTCGCCGAACTGGTGAAGGCCTTTGAGACGAAGTTTGGCGTCTCGGCCGCAGCTCCGGTTGCGATGATGGCGGGTGGCGGTGGCGGCGCGGGTGCCGCGGCTGTTGAAGAGCAGACCGAGTTCACCGTGGTTCTCACCAGCGCCGGCGACAACAAGATCAACGTCATCAAGGAAGTCCGCGCCATCACCGGCCTGGGCTTGAAAGAGGCGAAGGATCTGGTCGAAGCCGCGCCTAAGAACGTCAAGGAAGGCATCAGCAAAGAAGATGCCGCCAAGTTCAAGGACCAGCTCGAGAAGGCTGGCGCCAAGGTCGAGGTCAAGTAGTCTTTCGACGGTATTCGATTTGCGGGTTTCCCCCTCCAGCGAGGGGGGAACCTGCCTTTTTGGTTTTTTTTCATTTTTAAGGCCCATGAGCCCCGACAGGAGAGTCGATGAGTTCCTCCCACGTCCCCGCCGGAATTTTACGAAAAGATTTTTCGAAGATCGCCAAGGTCGTCGAGCTGCCCAACTTGATCGAGATTCAGAAGCTCAGCTACGACAAGTACCTTCAGGCCGACGTCGCGCCCGAATCGCGCGAAGACACCGGCTTGCAAGGCGTCTTCAAGAGCGTCTTTCCAATCCGCGACTTCAATCAGACCGCCAGCCTCGAGTTCGTGTCTTACCGCTTCGAGCGCCCGGCCTATGAGATGAACGAGTGTCGCGAGCGCGGGATGACCTACTCGGCGCCGCTCAAGGTCACTGTCCGCTTGGTGGTTTGGGACGTCAGCGACGACGCCGGCGGCCGCTCGATCCGCGACGTCAAGGAGCAAGAAGTATACTTCGGCGAAATTCCGCTGATGACCGACACCGGAACTTTCATCATTAATGGCACCGAGCGGGTCGTCGTCTCCCAGCTCCACCGTTCGCCCGGCGTCTTCTTCGAGCACGACAAGGGTAAGACCCACTCCTCGGGCAAGCTGCTTTACTCGGCTCGGATCATCCCCAACCGTGGCTCGTGGCTCGATTTCGAGTTCGATCCCAAAGACATCGTCTACGTTCGCATCGATCGCCGCCGCAAATTGCCGGTAACCGTGTTGGTCCGCGCTCTCGGCCTCAACACCGAGCAGATGCTGAATTATTTCTACAAGACCGAGGTTGTGACTTACGAAGGCAAGAACCTCTTCAAGAACGTCGAGCCTGAGGTCCTGGCCATGCAGCGCTCGGCCAAGGACATCAAGCATCCCAAGACCGGCGAGGTTTTGGTGAAGAAGGGCCGGAAGTTCAACCAGTCGGCTATCGAGAAATTGCAGAAGGCCAAGGTCAACGAGATCCCGGTTGAATTGGAAGACGTGGTTGGCCGGCCGGCGGCTCACGACATCGTCGACAAGTCGACCGGCGAGGTCATCCTCGAGTGCAACCAGATTTTGACCGAGGAGAAGCTCGACGAGATCAAGAAGCGCAAGATCGCCGAGATCCCGCTGCTCTTCATCGACAATTTCAACGTCGGTCCTTATCTCCGCAACACCTTGCTCATCGACAAGGTCCCGACCGGCGACGAGGCCATCACCGAAATCTACCGCCGCCTCCGTCCCGGCGATCCGGCGACGGTTGAGACGGCCACCGCCTTCTTCGAAAATCTATTCTTCAATCCCGAACGCTACGATCTCTCCAAGGTCGGCCGGCTGAAGATCAATCACAAGTTCGGCTTCAACATTCCGCTCGAGATCACGACCCTTCGCAAGGAGGACATCCTCGACACCATCAAGTACTTGGTGAACCTCAAGGACGGCTTCGGCCAGGTCGACGACATCGATCACCTCGGCAATCGTCGGGTTCGCGCCGTCGGCGAGCTTCTCGAGAACCAATACCGCATCGGCTTGGTCCGGATGGAGCGGGCGATCAAGGAGCGCATGAGCCTCCAAGAGATCGAAACCCTCATGCCCCACGACCTGATCAACCCCAAGCCGGTCTCGGCGGTAGTGAAGGAATTTTTCGGCTCGAGCCAGCTTTCCCAGTTCATGGACCAGACCAACCCGCTTTCCGAAGTCACCCACAAGCGCCGTCTCTCGGCCCTTGGACCGGGCGGTCTGACCCGCGAGCGCGCCGGCTTCGAAGTCCGCGACGTCCATCCGACCCACTACGGCCGGATTTGTCCGATTGAGACGCCTGAAGGTCCGAACATCGGTCTGATCGCCTCGCTCTCGAGCTATGCCCGAGTCAACCAGTTCGGCTTCATCGAAACGCCTTACCGCAAGGCCGCCGAAGGCCGGGTCACCGACGAGGTCATCTACTGCTCAGCGCTCGACGAAGAGGGTTACTACATCGCTCAGGCCAACGCCGTCATCGACGAGAAGGGCCAATTCAAGAGCGACCTGGTCAGCTGCCGGAAGAACGGCGAATTCGTCCTGGTTCAGCCCAAGGAAGTCGAGCTGATGGACGTTTCGCCCAACCAGCTGGTCTCGATCGCGGCCTCGCTGATTCCCTTCCTCGAGCACGACGACGCCAACCGCGCCTTGATGGGATCGAACATGCAACGTCAGGCGGTTCCGCTGCTCCGCAGCGAAACCCCGCTGGTCGGAACCGGCGTCGAGCGCAAGGTCGCCGACGACAGCGGCGTCTGCATCCGGGCCCGCCGTGGCGGCGTGGTCCAAAGCGTCGATGCGACCCGCATCGTGGTCAAGGCCGAGAAGACCAGCCGCAAGGAGGCCAGCGAAGTCGACATCTACAATTTGATCAAGTACCGCCGTTCCAACCAGAACACCTGCTACAACCAAAAGCCGGTGGTGAAGGCCGGACAGAAGGTGCGGGATGGCGATACTCTCGCCGACGGCCCCTCCTGCGAGCTCGGCGATTTGGCCCTCGGCCAGAACGTCCTGGTCGCCTTCATGCCTTGGGGCGGTTACAACTTCGAAGACTCGATCCTTCTTTCGGAAGATCTGGTGAAGACCGATATCTTCACCTCGATCCACATCGAAGAGTTCGAGTGCGTCGCCCGCGACACCAAGCTCGGCAAGGAAGAGATCACCCGCGACATCCCCAACGTCGGCGAAGAGGCCCTCAAGGACCTCGACGACTCGGGTATGATTCGCATCGGCGCCGAAGTGAAGCCCGGCGACATCCTGGTCGGTAAGATCACTCCCAAGGGCGAAACCCAGCTTTCGCCCGAAGAGAAGCTGCTCCGCGCCATCTTCGGCGAAAAGGCCGGCGACGTGAAGGATACCTCGCTCCGGGTTCCTCCCGGAGTCAGCGGGATCATCATCGACGCCCAAGTCTTCTCCCGCGAAGGCGCCGAGCTCGACGATCGGGCCAAGGAGATCCAGAGCACCGAGTCCGAAAAGCTCCGCAAGGACTTGGACGACGAGATCAAGATCCTCCAGGAAAGCTCGGCCAAGAAGATCCGCAGCCTCTTGGTCGGCCGCACCAGCTCGTCCAAGGTCGTCGACGACGAGACCGACAAGGTCTACCTGACCAAGGGCAAGAGCATCACCAATTCGACCCTCGATCAGATGCCGGTGAGCAAGTGGTCCGAGATCACGGTTCAGGACGGCGACGACATCGAAGCCGAGTTGAGCGAGCTCTTCGAAGGCATGGAAGAGCAGGTCGAGTTCTCGAAGATGGTCTTCGACCAGAAGATCAACAAGCTCAAGAAGGGCGACGAGCTGCCTCCAGGCGTCATCAAGATGGTCAAGGTCTACGTCGCGATCAAACGCAAGATCTCGGTCGGCGACAAGGTCGCCGGACGCCACGGTAACAAGGGCGTCATCTCCCGGATCCTGCCGATCGAAGACATGCCTTTCATGGAAGACGGCCGGCCGGTCGAGGTCGTGCTCAATCCGCTGGGCGTTCCTTCGCGTATGAACATCGGGCAGATCCTCGAAGTCCACTTGGGCTGGGCTGCCCGGGGCTTAGGCGAGAAGATCCAAAAGATCGTCGAAGAAGCTCAGAGCAAGGAAAACCTGATCGCCTTCCTCAAGAAGGCTTACGGTAAGAATCTGGCCGCCTTGGAAGCGCTCGAATCCTTAAGCCAGAAGGAAATCCTGGACGTGGTTCGCCGGGTTTACCGCGGCATTCACACCGCGACCTCGGTCTTCGACGGCGCCAAGGAAAGCGAGATCAAGGACATGCTGAAGCTCGCCGACCTGCCCGAGTCCGGCCAGACGGTGCTCTTCGACGGACGCACCGGCGAGGCCTTCGAGCAGCCGGTCACGGTGGGCATCATGTATATCTTGAAGCTCCATCACTTGGTCGACGACAAGATCCACGCCCGTTCGATCGGACCTTACTCGCTGGTCACCCAGCAGCCTCTCGGCGGTAAGGCCCAGTTCGGCGGTCAGCGGCTCGGTGAAATGGAAGTCTGGGCGATGGAGGCCTACGGCGCCGCCTATTCGCTGCAGGAATTCCTGACCGTCAAGTCCGATGACGTCATCGGAAGAACCCGGATGTACGAGGCCATCGTCAAGGGTGACAACACCCTCGAGCCGGGCCTGCCCGAGTCCTTCAACGTGCTAGTGAAAGAATTGCAAAGCTTGGCTCTCAACGTGGAGCTCATTGAGGATAAGTGAGGCGTAAGGCCTATGGCGTGAGGCGTCCGAGTATTCTTCTCGGCGTCGCAGGCTCCTGGCCCGGCGTTTTCACGGAGTAAAAATGGATATCCAAAACTTCTTCGAAAAACCGAAAGATCCGCTGTCGTTTACCGGGATCAAGATCTCGCTGGCTTCGCCCGAGATGATCCGCTCCTGGTCGCACGGCGAGGTGAAGAAGCCCGAGACCATTAACTACCGCACATTCAAGCCGGAACGAGACGGCCTCTTCTGCGCCAAGATCTTCGGACCGGTGAAGGATTACGAGTGCAACTGCGGCAAATACAAGCGCATGAAGCACCGCGGGATCATCTGCGAAAAGTGCGGCGTCGAGGTCATCCAATCCAAGGTTCGCCGCGAGCGGATGGGCCACATCAATTTGGCCACCCCGGTGGCCCATATCTGGTTCCTCAAGAGCCTGCCTTCGCGTATCGGCACCATTCTCGACATGACCCTCAAGGATCTCGAGAAGGTCCTCTACTGCGAAGCCTACGTCGTCACCGATCCCGGCACCAGCACCCTCTCCGAGGGCGACATTCTGACCGAGGATAAATTTCAGAAAGCCCGCGAGGAATTCCTCGACGGCTTTACCGCCCGTATGGGCGGCGACGCGGTGCTCGACATCCTGCGCAAGATCGATTGCGACGAGCTGGCCAAGAAGCTGCGCAAGGATCTGACCAAGACCAAGAGCGAGGCCACCAAGAAGAAGATCGCCAAGCGGCTCAAGGTCGTCGAAGCCTTCCGCGACTCCGGCAACAAGCCCGATTGGATGATGATGGAAGTCATCCCGGTCATCCCGCCCGATCTTCGCCCCTTGGTTCCGCTCGAAGGCGGCCGCTTCGCCACCAGCGATCTCAACGATTTGTATCGCCGGGTCATCAACCGGAACAACCGTCTCAAACGGCTGATGGAGCTCAATGCTCCCGACATCATCATTCGGAACGAAAAGCGCATGCTCCAAGAGGCGGTCGACGCTCTCTTCGACAACGGCCGCCGCGGCAAGGTCTTCACCGGCCCCAACCGCCGTCCGCTGCGCTCGCTCTCCGACATGCTGAAGGGCAAACAAGGCCGTTTTCGGCAAAACTTGCTCGGCAAGCGCGTCGACTATTCCGGCCGTTCGGTCATCGTCGTCGGCCCCAATCTCAAGTTGCACCAATGCGGTCTGCCCAAGATCATGGCCCTCGAGCTGTTCCGGCCCTTTATCTATCATAAGCTCGAAATGCGGGGTTACGTCTCCACCATCAAGAGCGCCAAGAAGATGGTCGAGAAGCAATTGCCCGAGGTTTGGGACGTCTTGGACGAAGTCATTCAAGAGCACCCGATCCTGCTCAACCGCGCGCCCACCTTGCATCGCCTCGGTATCCAGGCCTTCGAGCCGGTGCTGGTCGAAGGCAAGGCGATCCAGCTCCATCCGCTGGTCTGCGCGGCCTTCAACGCCGACTTCGACGGCGACCAGATGGCGGTCCACGTGCCGCTTTCGGTCGAGGCTCAGCTTGAAGCTCGGGTCTTGATGATGTCGACCAACAACATCCTCTCGCCGGCCAGCGGCAAGCCAATCATCGTTCCGACCCAGGACATGGTCCTCGGCATCTATTACATGACCCGCGAACGGCTCCACGCCAAGGGCGAGGGCCGGGTTTTCGCCAACTCCGAAGAAGTCGCCTTGGCCTACGAGACCAAGACCTTGGATCTCCAAGCCAAGATCAAGGTCCGAATCAAGGGCGAGCGGATCGAGACCACCACCGGCCGCATCCTGCTCTCCGAGATCATCCCTTCGGCGATTCCCTTCAGCGTCATCAACAAGACGATGGACAAGAAGTCGATCGCCGAGCTGGTCGACCGCTGCTATCGCGTCGCCGGCAACAAGGAGACCGTCATTCTGGCCGACCGCCTCAAGGACATCGGCTTCAAATACTCGACCAAGGCCGGCATCTCGATCTGCCTCGACAACATGAAGATCCCCTCGGCCAAGGAAGGAATGCTCGAGGTCGCCTACAACGAGGTCCGGGACGTCGAAAATCAGTATATCGACGGTCTCATCACCGACGGCGAACGCTACAACAAGATCGTCGACATCTGGGCCCAGGTCACCGAAGCCATCGCCAACGAAATGCTCAAGCAAATGAGCACCGAGAAGTTCGAGCAGGAAGACGGCAGCGAGAAGACCCTGCCCAGCTTCAACCCGATTTACATCATGGCCGACTCCGGAGCCCGCGGTTCCGCGATGCAGATGCGTCAGCTCGCCGGAATGCGCGGCCTGATGGCCAAGCCCTCGGGTGAAATCATTGAAACGCCGATCACGACCAACTTCCGCGAAGGTCTGACCGTGCAGCAATACTTCATCTCGACTCACGGCGCGCGCAAAGGCTTGGCCGACACCGCGCTCAAGACCGCCAACTCCGGCTATCTTACCCGTCGCTTGGTCGACGTCGCCCAAGACATGGTCATCACCGAAAACGACTGCGCAACCCTGGACGGTATCTGGATGTCGCCGCTGGTGGAAGGCGGCGAGATCATCGAGCCGCTGGGCGATCGTATCCTCGGACGCGTCGTCTTGGACGACATCAAGGACCCTTACTCCGGCGATCTGCTGGTCAAGGCCGGCACCGAAATCGACGAGAAGCGGGTCGACATCATCCAAGACGCCGGCATCGAAAAAGTGCGCATCCGATCGGTGCTCACCTGCCAATCGCCGCGCGGCGTCTGCTCGCTCTGCTACGGCCGCGACCTTTCGCGAGGCCAGCTGGTCAATCTCGGCGAAGCGGTGGGCGTCATCGCCGCCCAGGCGATCGGCGAGCCCGGAACCCAGCTCACCATGCGTACCTTCCACGTCGGCGGCGCCGCCAGCCGACGGGCCGAGCAATCGACCTTGGATAATCGCAACGAGGGCGTGATCAAGCTGATCGAGGTCAAGACCGTCACCAACCGCGAAGGCTCGCTGACGGTCATGAACCGCCATGGCGAGCTGGCCATCGTCGACGACGCCGGCCGCGAGCGTGAGAAGTACACCCTGACCTACGGCGCCAAGCTTTTGGTGAAGGAAGGCCAGCGGGTTCCGCCCAAGACCTTGCTCTCGGAATGGGACCCTTACTCGATTCCGATCCTGACCGAAGTCGACGGCGTCGTGAAGTT
The DNA here is from genome assembly GCA_044869875.1 of bacterium. Lineage (GTDB taxonomy): Bacteria > UBA10199 > UBA10199 > DSSB01 > DSSB01 > DATEDP01. The sequence continues at coordinate 9,498 of JBIOXX010000365.1, forward strand.
CGGCGACATCGTCGACGGCAGCACCATGGCCGAGCAGGTCGACGAAGTGACCGGTCTCTCGCGCAAGGTCATCACCGAGGCCAAGCAGGCCGATCTCCGTCCCCGGGTGTCGATCAAGGACGAGCGCGGTCAGACTCAGAAGCTGCCCAATTCGAAGAACGAAGCCCGCTACCTCCTGCCGATCGGAGCCAACATCACGGTTGGCGAAGGTCAGCCGGTCATCGCCGGCGACGTCATCGCCAAGATCCCGCGCGAAACCACCAAGACCAAGGACATCACCGGCGGTCTGCCCCGGGTCGCCGAGCTCTTCGAGGCCCGCAAGCCCAAGGAAGTCGCGATCATCGCTGAAGTCGATGGCGTGGTTAGCTTCGGCAAGGACCCCAAGGGCAAGCGCAAGGTCGTGGTCACGCCCGAAGTCGGCGAGCCCAACGAATACCTAGTCGCCAAGGGTAAGCACTTGGCGGTCCGCGAAGGCGACTTCGTCAAGGCCGGCGAGCCGCTGATGGACGGCTCGTCCAATCCCCACGACATCCTCAAGGTCCTGGGCGAGAAGGCTCTGGCCAAGTACCTGGTCGACGAAATCCAAGAAGTCTATCGTCTGCAAGGCGTCAAGATCAACGACAAGCACATCGAGACCATCCTGCGGCAGATGCTGCGCAAGGTCGAGATCAGCGAGTCGGGCGACTCCAGTTTCATCAAGGGCGACCAGGCCGAGCTGACCCAGGTGCTGGAAGAGAACGAGCGTCTGAATGGCGATGAGAAATTCATCTCCAAGTTCGACCGCGTGCTGCTGGGTATCACCAAGGCCTCGCTGTCCACCGAGTCGTTCATCTCCGCGGCTTCCTTCCAGGAAACCACCCGCGTCCTCACCGAGGCGGCGGTCACCGGCAAGCGCGACTTCCTGCGCGGCCTGAAGGAGAACGTGGTGGTGGGTCGTCTGATCCCGGCCGGTACCGGCCTGGCCTACCACACCCAGCGCCGCCGCTCGGCGACCGGTCTGACCGAGTCCGAGCTGGAGACGCTGTCCGGCGGCCCGTCCACCGAGGCTCCGGCCGCGGTCGAAGGCGCCGAAGCCGAGGCGTCGACCGAGGAGTAAGCAGTACCGCGCCCCTGCCGTTCCGGCGGGGGCGTTTCCGGCCGCTGCCGCGAATCGGGGCGACGGAAGGTGGATCGGCGGCGCTCTAGGGCGCCCTGGCTACAAATTGGCAAAGAAGCACGCTATACTTGCGCGCTTTCCGACGGGCAGCCCCATGGGCTGGTGCCGTCCAGATCACCAAAAGAGGCGCACGGAGCGCCTCGTGTTGGGCCCAGGGTAGGGCGGGATCGCTGAGTTTCCCGGGCGCGCATGCGCGTTTGGGCGGATAGTCCGCGCTGGCGTACAAACGCCAGGCGCGGGCTATGCGTTTTCGTCTCGGCGGTCCGGAATTCTCCGGGCTGCCGATTGTTTTTTCGAAGTTTCACCCCAGGCCTCGGCCTTCAATCAAAGAGTCACAGATGGCGACGATCAATCAGCTGGTGCGCAAGCCGCGCAGCCCTGAAACCTACAAGAGCGCCTCGCCGGCGCTGGCGAACTGCCCGCAGCGTCGTGGCGTTTGCACCCGCGTCTACACCACCACCCCGAAGAAGCCGAACTCGGCTCTGCGCAAGGTGGCCAAGGTGCGCCTGACCAACGGTTACGAAGTCATTTCGTACATCGGCGGCGAAGGCCACAACCTGCAGGAGCACTCCGTGGTGCTGATCCGCGGCGGTCGTGTGAAGGACCTGCCGGGTGTGCGTTACCACACCGTGCGTGGTTCGCTCGACGCCGCCGGCGTGACCAAGCGTCGCCAGAGCCGTTCCAAGTACGGCGCCAAGCGTCCGAAGTCCTGATACAGGGCTCAAGAGATTTCGCG
>JBIOXX010000366.1:0-3583 GCA_044869875.1 bacterium
CGCGAAATATTGGCTCAAGAGCTGAAGATCAAGGCGGCCTATCTCCGGGTCGCCACCCACCGGAAGAAGATCATCGGCTATATCGACTTCTGGCTGGTCCACGACGAGATGGAATTGATCAGCATCGCGGTCGATCCGGACTTCAAGCGCCGCGGCGTTGGCGAGGCCCTGATGCAGGAGATGCTGCGCTTCGCCCACATGAATAGTGCCCATTCGATTTACTTGGACGTGCGCCGCTCCAATGTGACGGCTCAGGCGCTCTATGAAAAGTTCGGTTTCGTAAGGGTTGGGGTCCGGCGCCGCTATTACAGCGACAACCAGGAAGACGCCATCATGATGAAGAAGACACTCGAGTGAAAGACACCCTTTGCCAAGTTGCCTATCAAGCTCCGCTCCAGGAGGGCTATTTCCGGATCGGATTGAAGACCGCTTGGTCCGGCTTCGTGCCCGGCCAGTTTGGCATGTTGGAAGTCCCACGCGAAGACGGCGTCTTGCTGCGCCGGCCCTTCAGCTTCGCCCGCCAAATCGGCGATGTCACCGAGATCCTCTATAAGAAAGTAGGGAAGGGCACCGCCGCCCTCGCCCGGGTCGCGCCGGGACAGGAGCTGCGTCTGCTCGGACCGCTCGGTAAAGGCTTCAGCGCCGATTCCCATTCCGGCGATTACGTCGGAGTGGCCGGCGGCTATGGCATCGCTCCTTTCCTCGAGCTCGCCAAACAATTGGGCCGAACTAACCGAAATTTAACGCTTTTTTACGGCGCTCGTTCGATCAAAGATCTCCTTTATATTCAAGAACTTGAAGAGCTAAAGGTCAAGCTACACTTGACAACGGTCGACGGCTCGGCTGGCGAAACCGGTTTGGTGACCGAAGCCTTGGGTCGGACCTACGTCGCTCAAAAACCGGGCTTGGTTGCTTGTTGCGGACCGACCGGATTATTGAAGGCCGTGCAGCAGTGGGCGCTGCCGCGGGGCATCGCCTGCGAATTGTCGGTCGAGGAGACGATGGGCTGCGGCACCGGCGTTTGTCTCGGCTGCGTGGTCCAAGATCAAGAAGGTCACTATCGCCGGGCCTGCATCGAGGGGCCGGTGTTTGAGGGTACAAGCATTGTTTTATAGAAAGTCATCCTGAGCGCCAGCGAAGGATCTGCGACCGCCTTGGGTGGTCAGAGATCCTTCGGCCCCTTCGGGACCTCAGGATGACGCTGAGTATGCCAGACTTATCCATCAAAATCGGAAACCTCAAGCTGAAGAACCCGGTCATCGCGGCTTCGGGCACGGCCGGCTACGGCGAGGAGCTCCAGCCTTATTTTCCGATCGAGAAGCTGGGCGCGCTCTCCACCAAGGGCTTGAGCCTCAAGCCCCGCGAGGGCAATCCGATGCCTCGCATCGTCGAGACGCCCTCGGGGATGATCAACGCCATCGGGCTCAACAACGTCGGGATCGAAGCCTTCATCCGGGACAAGCTGCCTTTTCTCGAAAAGCACGGCGTCGTTGTCATCGCCAACATCTTCGGCAACACTCTCGACGAGTACGTCGAGATGGCCCGGATGCTGAACGCCACCTCGGTCCAATCGGTGGAGCTCAACATTTCCTGCCCCAACGTCAAAGCCGGCGGCATGGAGTTCGGCAACGATCCGGTCATGGCGGCCAAGGTCACCGCGGCGACGCGCCAGGTCTTCGACCGTCACCTGATGGTCAAGCTCTCGCCCAACGTCACCTCGATCGTCGACGTCGCCTGTCAGGTCGAGGCCGCCGGCGCCGATTCGCTCTCGATGATCAACACGATCACCGCGATGGCCATCGACATCAAGACCCGCCGGCCGCGGATCGCCAATGGAGTGGGCGGGCTCTCCGGACCGGCCATCCGGCCGATCGCGGTTCGAATGGTGGCCCAGACTTTTCCTCGAGTGAAGATCCCGATCGTCGGCATCGGCGGCATCGTTTCGGCCAGCGACGCTTTGGAGTTTTTTATAGCCGGCGCCGCGGCGGTCCAGATCGGCACCGCCAGCTTCATGGCGCCCGACGCCTGCAGCCGAATCCTCGACGATCTCGAGGCTTATCTCTCGGAAAATCAGCTCCAGGGCTTTTCGGAGCTGGTCGGCACCCTCCAACGCTAGTCTCAGCGCGTCACAAAGCTGTCGGTTGACAAATCCTTCGATCTCTTGGATTGATGGAAGGATTGGAGAGGCTGATGCTTTCGAGTAACGTTTTGGTACTCAATCATTCCTACTTTCCGATTCACATCACTTCGGTGAAACGGGCGCTGGTCATGCTTTACCAAGGCATCGCCAAAGTCGTCGACGACCAATACCAAATCTTCGATTTCGACAGTTGGGCCGACCTGAGCGTCGAGGTCCACCACGACGGGATCGGTCTGGTCGACCGAATGATCCGGGTGCCGCGGGTCCTCTTGCTCAGCGCCTACGACCGTCTGCCTCGAAAGAGCGTCCGCTTCTCGCGTTACAATATTTATCTCCGCGACCGGAATACCTGCCAATACTGCGGCGGGCCCTTTCCCAAGAACGAGCTCAACCTCGACCACGTGATTCCCCGTTCCCGCGGCGGCAACACCACTTGGGAGAACGTCGTCTGCAGTTGCATCGACTGCAATCGCCGCAAGGGCGGCCACTTGGCCGAGGAGGTCGGCATGCACCTCCTCAAGCGGCCGGCCAAGCCCACCTGGGGACCTTGGGCCGACTTCATCGCCAAGGGCATCCAGTACCGCGAATGGCGACCCTTCCTCGACGTCGTCGATTTCAGTTACTGGAATTTGGAATTGCGCGACTGAGGCCTGTAGCGCTATCCCCTTAAATCGTGCCAGCCGAAACCCTTCATTCTTTCATCGTGGATCCAGCCGCCGCCGGCGAGCGCCTCGATCGCTATCTGACCAAACAATGCCCGGAGCTGAGCCGTTCCCAAGTCAAATTGCTGATCGAAAAAGGCGAGGCCCTGGTCGGCAAACGGCCGGCCAAGGCTGCCCAACTTTTGAAAGTTGGCGAGGAGGTCGGCCTTCGCATTCCTCCGCCCCAGCCGCTGAAAGTCCTCGCCGAGGATTTGCCCCTGCACATCGTCTACCAAGACCAGGATCTCCTGGTTCTCGACAAGAGCGCCGAGATGGTGGTTCACCTCGGGGCCGGCGTCGAGAAGGGAACTTTGGTGAATGCCTTGCTCCATCATTGCTCCGATCTTTCGGGGATTGGCGGCAAGGAGCGGCCGGGCATCGTCCACCGGCTTGACAAGGGAACTTCGGGTCTCTTGGTCGTCGCCAAAAACGACGCCGCGCATCGCCGTCTTTCGGCCCAATTTAAGGATCGCCAAGTCGAGAAGATTTACTATGCCTTCGTCTGGGGGCGGCCTAAGAGCTCGACCGGGAAGATCGATCTTGCCCTGGGCCGCAGCCACCGCAACCGCAAAAAAATCGCGACTCGAGGCTCGAAACTTCGTCCCGCGGTTACCCACTACCGGGTCGTCGAAAGTTGGAGGTTGGTATCGCTGCTCGAGCTCAAGCCCGAGACTGGAAGGACTCATCAGCTTCGGGTTCACTTGGCCGAGATCGGCCATCCCATCGTCGGCGATCCGCTTTA
>JBIOXX010000367.1:0-6501 GCA_044869875.1 bacterium
CTCCCCTTCCTGCTGGAAGAGGAACTCGACGCCCACTCCACAGACTTAAAATACGGCCAATCCCAGCCTTTTTTGGTTCAATCCGAAAAGACGAACCAGGAATCGGTCGAGAGCTTGGCCTGGTACCTAGAACAGCTCGATCGCCGATTCCCCAGTGCCTGGCGGACTCTCGCCGCCGACTACGTTAAGCTGGCCCAAGCCAACCACCAAAAATAAAAAACGGGAAGCCCCTCAAGGAACGGCGCCGACGTCGACTCCAGCAATGGCCACTTGGTTAGGATCGTTTTGATCGATTCGGACCAGGAGCTTGGCTCCGGGCTGAAACTGCGGGATGTGCACGATCGAGATGACTTGCTTGGTCTGAACTTGATAAGGCCGGCGGGTATGGTCGGGCGTGACCTCCAGGGTCAGCAAGACTTGGGGCGCATTGTTGACGGTCATACCAGTCTCGGCCAAGGAGAGCACCTTGGCCTTGCCGGAATGGCCGGTTTGAAGGATGCGCTTGGCGTTCTGCGAAGGCTTGATCAGCTTGGTATAGACTAAATAGAAAACGAAGCCCAATATCGCAAAGGTAAAGATCAGACTGATCGCCGTGATAACAATGCCCATCATCATAAAAAGAATCTCCTTCCGGGCCTTGTCATAGCAAAAAACCGGCGACCACCCCACCCTTAATTTAGGGACCTAATGTCGAACCAAATTCTGCCGCGGAATTTTCGGGGCTTGATAGATCTCGCGCTTGTTGGGGCGTGGCTTCGGAGGCTCGAGGGACTCCTCCATTTCCTCTTCCTCGGCTTCCAATTCGGCCTTTATCCCGAGATAGCGCTGCATCGCCCAACGTAAGGCCGGCGCCAAGGCTATCGCGCCGAGGCCGATCAAAACCTTGCCCTTGTTCTTCATGATGACGTTTCCAAGATGTCCCATCGATTTCTTCAGGCTTTTCATTTTCGTTCTCCTTAGGCCGCGATTTCCTTGGTCTCAGTGATGCCGGAAGCCCCGGCCTCGATGAAGATCTTCCGGGCTCGCTCGACCTCGTCGCCGTCCTTGGCATGGACCGAGATGAGGATCTGACCCTCCTTCAGTTTGCTCTCGTACTGCTTGGCCTCAACTTCGCTGACCCCAAGTCCGACCAGGGCTCCGATCAGCCCGCCGGCCACCGCGCCAACCGCCGCTCCGCTGAGAGCTGCCAAGATTGGGCCGGCCGCGATGAAGGGCCCGATGCCGGGGATGGCCAAGCTGCCGATTCCGACCAGCCAACCCAGCACGCCGCCAACCACTCCGCCGGTTCCACCGCCGGCAGCGGCCCCTTCCGGCGCTTTGGAGTGCTTCTCGAGAACCAGGTTTTTCACCTTACCGCGCTCCGGAAAGAGAGCTGAGACTTGATTGTTGGAAAAGCCGGAATTCTGAAGCCGCGTGATCACGGTTTCGGCCCGGATATCATTGGGAACGCTGCAAAAAACGACTTTCGACATAAATCCTCCTCATTTAATCGTGGCTTTCACTTCAAGCAGGTTGTTGACATTTCCATTGCCGGCCAAGGCCAGGGCCCGGGCGACGATCTGATCCCGTTCCTGGGCGGTATTAACCGGTCCTCGCAAGGTCACGACCCCGTTGACCGTGATGATCTTGATGTTTTTGGCGGTTATCGAGAGATCCTTTTCGTCGACAACGGCTTGGCGAATCTTCCGAGTCAGCTCCCGATCCTCGGCCTTTTCCGATTGGTTCTCCGGAGTCAGCGGACCGCCCTTGGTATCGCGGGCGTTGATCGCCGAGTTGTCGGGCGCCGGACCGGCCTCAGTGGTCGAACCTTCCGCCAAGGCCGTGCTCGCGGCGAGACTCGCCAGCAGAGCTAGTAGCAGTGTCCTTTTCATCCTTGTTTCCTTTCTTGACGTCCCAAGGGACGGCCGAGAGATTCCGCTCGGCCGGACCATTGAGAACCCGACCGTAGGGGTCGAAGCGCGAGCCATGGGCCGGGCAATCCCAAGTTTTCTCGGCCGAATTCCAGCTCACCACGGCCCCGAGATGGGGACAGGCCGCCGAGCAGGAAAAATATTTTCCGGCCGGATCGCGGTAGACCGCGATCTTGCTCAAACCGCGGCGGCAAACTGCACCCTCGCCGGGAGGGATTTCGTCGACGGAGTCGATGTCGCCGCCGCTCAACCAATCGGCGTATTGCCAGGCGACGTTGAAGTTCTCCTGCAGGAAACGACCAAGCGACCGCAACGACTTCCGGGCCGGATCGTAGAGCTTTAGCCAAGGATGGGGCCACCCCTGGATGAGCGAAGTAAGCAGGATCCCGGCGATGGTCCCGTGAGTCATTCCCATGCCGGAATCGCCGGTGACGATGTAGACGTTGGCCGAATCCTCGGTGGGATTGGGTCCGATGAAGGCGACGCCGTCGACCGGCTCCATCACTTGTCCGGACCAACGGAACTCCACCGCGCCCATCTCAGGGAAGCGGCGGCGGCTCCACTCTTCCAGAAACCGATACCGAGCCTCGGGATCGTCCTCTTGACCGGTCTTGTGGTCTTCGCCGCCGACCAGGAGAAGCTCTTCGCCACTCTTGGTTGGATGGGCCTGGCGCCGAACGTAATGATAAGGGTCGGCCGTGTCCCAGTAGAGAGCGCGAGGCAAGGCCGCCGGAGGAATCGGGGCGGCAATGACGTAAGTGCGATACGCCGCTTGCTTGGTATGAATGACCAACCCTTCGTTGAAGGGAGTATTGGTGGCCACAATAATCGCGGCGGCCGTGACTTTGGCGCCATTGGAGGTGGCGACGAGTGCCGGACTCCCTCCCTTGACCTCGGTGGCATGAGTGCCGGTGAAAAACTCCACGCCCCGCGAAGCAAGGCGATCCACCAAACCCTGAAGGTATTTCGTCGGGTTAAACTGGGCTTGATTGGCGAATCGCAAGGCCGGTCCCGTGTCGAACCCAGCCCAGGGTGCCCGTGAAACCATTTCAACGCCGATCAAACCGGCCCGATGAGCCGCCTCGCACTCCTGACGTAGGTTTTTGGGATCGCCGCCCGGCGGATTGAAAAGGTAGCCGTCGACTCGTAGGAAGTCACAATCGATTTGCTCTTCGTAAACAATGCTTTCGATGGTGTCGATGGCCTGAGAATGGCTCTCGGCGGCCAAGCGCGCTCCTTGAACGCCGTGCATTCGCTCGATTTCAACGTAACGGTCGTCGATGGCGCTGGCCAGGTGAGCTGTGGTTCGTCCGGTTTCGCCGCCGGCGATGTCGCCGTCGTCGAGGACGACAACCGTTTTACCCCGGCGGCTAAGTTGATAAGCGCAGCTGATTCCAGCAATCCCGGCTCCGACGATACATACATCGACGCTAATATCTTGGTTTAGAGATTTGGAGCCTCCCCGGACTGATTTCCATGGCGAATTACTAGCTCCGGAATCCGCTCGCATAACAATGAACCTTTCTCCTCCGATTTGGTTTTTTGGAGAGGGGCGAGAGACCAAACCGCGGCCTCCCGCCCTTTCGAGGTAAGATCTAGGATCTCTCCTTATCCTGCCATTCGCGAAGCTGGCGCTCGGCCTCATCCTTGGCCACGCCGTATTTTTCCTGCAGGGCACCCACTAACCGATCTTTGCTACCGGCAATGCTCTCGAGCTCATCGTCGGTAAGCTTGCCCCATTTCTCGCGGATTTTTCCTTTGAACTGCTTCCAGTTTCCTTCGATCTGATCCCAATTCATGACGGCCTCCTGTTCGATCCGATTAGGGATTTATTTTTTTCTAAGCCAAGCCAGGACGAACCCACAGCCGGCCGCAATCAAGACGGCCTTAAGGGGATCCGACCGGACTTTCGATTCCAAGCGGCTTTCGGCTTCGCTGTAGCGGTCCTTGCCTTGTTCATAGAGCCGGACAAGCTTTTCCTGGGCATCTTCCCAAGATTCCTCGGCCAAAGTTTTCAAGGCGGCTCCGACTCGCTGCATGTCGTCGGCCAATTGGGCGGCGCTGTGTTTCAGCTTTTCAGCCCCGTTTTCACTCGCCGCTTTGGAATGGGTCGCGTGTCTGTTCATTGTTCATTCTCCTCTATTCATACCGCCGGTGGACCGCGAAAACGCGGGATGATGAGCGAAAGCACGAAGAGGATCAAAAAGACGAAAAACAGAATCTTGGCGATGGAAGCAGCGCTGACCGCGATTCCAGTAAAACCGAAGATCGCGGCGACGATGGCGATGACAAAGAAAACAACCGACCAGGATAACATAAGTCCTCCGTGGTTAAGATTTGCAACAACAGTAGAATCGCAGGCTTTCCCAGACAATCGGGGCATCCCTGATTTTCCTTTGGGGGAATACCCGTGATGAATGCTCAGTAATTTTCGGAGTTTAGGCTAGGTATCGGAGTGAAACCACTTCACCGCGTACTGGATCAGCTCATTGGCGGTCTTGAGGTTCAATTTCTCTTTAATCTTGGCGTAATGCGACTCGATGGTCTTGACGCTGACGTGCAGCTCCTCGGCGATTTGGCGGGTGCCGCGGCCCTGGCCAACCAATTGCATGACCTCGAGCTCGCGGTCGCTGAAATTCTCGATCGGCGAGTCGGTCGAAGGTTGGCCGGTGACGAATTTCTGGATCAGGGCCTCACCCATCCGCTCGCTGACGTAGAGCTCTCCCTTGAGGATCTTGCGAATCGCGCCGATCACCTGCTCGGTGGCCTCCTGCTTCATGAGATAGCCACGGGCCCCGGCCCGGAGCACTCGCTCGACGTAGAGCCCCTCGTCGTGCATTGAAATAATAAGGATCGGCAATTTCGGGTTTTCGGTGAGCATAGTTTTGGTGAGGTCGATTCCGTTGCCTCCCTTGAGCGAGACGTCGACGATGGCGAAATCGGGTTGATGCTTGCGGAGGGCGTCCATGGCCTCCGAGAAATCACCGGCCTCGGCGACCATCTCCAAATCGTCCTCGGAGTTGATCAGTTGGGCGAAGCCCTGGCGGACGATCGGATGGTCGTCCACCACCAGGATCCGCGTCTTTTTGGAGCTTGAGAACTGCTTGGGCATAGAACCTCACTGGGCTTTGGCGAAACCTTCGGCCGGAATCGGAACTTCGATGGTGAAAACCGTCCCCTCGGGGCCGGGCTCGAAACGAAGCTCGGCATCCATCATTCGAGCCCGGTATTTCATGATGTGGAGGCCGATTCCAACGCCGAAATTGAAATCTTGGCTGATGCCCTCGCCATCGTCGACCAACTGCATCAGCAGCCGGTTGTTTCGCTCGAACAACCTCAACTTCAAGCGCTTGGCCTTGCCGTGATGAATCGCGTTGTTGATGGCCTCCTGGGCGATCCGATAAAGATGGGTGGCGGTGACGTTATCCCCCACCAATATCGGAATCGGGCAATCGAATTCGCAGGAAACCTTGAATAGCTGCTCGGTTTTGACGGCAAGCCCCTTCAAGCTCAGCATCAGCGAATTGGCTTCCAATTCGACCGGGAAAAGGCCCCGGGCCAAGTCGCGGGCTTCGCTCACCGACTGATTGATCAACTCGATCACGTTTTTGAGCTCATCGACTTCCCGGACCTTCTGCTTTTCCAGTTTTTGGACCGAGGCCTTGGCCAGCATCATCGTTCCGGCCAGACTCTGGCAAAGGCCGTCGTGAAGCTGGGCCGAGAAGCGCTTCTGTTCCTTTTGAATGATCTCCAAAGCCTCGCGCTCGACCTTTTGGCGCTCCCGGATCTCGGCCTGGAGGTTTTGGTTGGCCCGGGCAAGCTCGGCGGTGCGTTCCTCGACCCTTTGCTCTAGGAAGGTATTGGCGATTTCGAGGGCTTCTTCGGTTTTTTTGCGCTCGCTGATGTCGATGCCCAGACCGATCATTTGATCCGGCTCCCGGTCCTCGTCATAGAAGATCTGGCCCCGAGCGTTGATCCAATGGGCGCTGCCGTCGGGCCATACGCTCCGGAACTCGAGGTTGTAATCGCGGCGCTCGGCCATGGCCTCCTCGAAAGTTTTCCAGACCAGCTCCCGATCGTCGGGATGGACGCAGGCGATGAAATCCTTGAGGCTGCCGCCGAAGACCCCGTCCTTCCTTCCGTGGAAGAACTCCAAATTGCCGGAGCTGATCAGGCTGTTCGACTTCAAATCCCAGGACCAATAGCCCATCCGCGCCGACTGCAGGGCCAGGTTGAGGTGCTGCTGGCTGAGGCGCAAATCCTCTTCGGCTCGCTTCCTTTCGATGAACTGGCCGATCTCGCTCCCGATCACCTCGAACATTTCGAGCAAGCGCTCGTCCACCGATTGATGCTTGGTGCCGTAAAACTCGAAAACTCCCAACAGTTCCTCGCCGAAGTGGACCGGAAAAGCCACGGCCGAAACCAAATGTTCCTGATGCGCTTCGGCCCTCCGGAGAAATTCATCGACCGCCAAATCCTCCAGCCAAATCGAGCGGCCCGACATCCAGGCTCGTCCCGGCAAGCCCTCGCCGCTGCCCAGCTTGGCTTCCAAAGTCGCCTGGAGAAACCCCGAGAATTTCCCAGGATCCCG
>JBIOXX010000368.1:0-4921 GCA_044869875.1 bacterium
AGGTCGCAGAAGCGGTCGATGTTGGCGTCATCGAGCGGCGCATCGACTTCGTCCAAGAGACAGAAGGGCGACGGCTTGATAATGAAAATTGCGAAAACCAGGCTGACTGCGGTCAGAGCCTTTTCGCCGCCCGAAAGCAGCGAGACGCTTTGGAGCTTCTTGCCCGGCGGCTGAGCGACGATCTCGACGCCGCTCTCCAAAACATTCTCCGGATCGGTGAGCAGGAGCTCGGCCTTGCCGCCCTTGAAGAGCTTGGGAAAGACTTCCTGGAAGAGCTTGTTGACGGTGTCGAAGGTCTCTTGAAAACGCTTCTTGGTGGTGCGGTTGATCTTGTTGAGGGCCCTTTGCAAGGCGTCGAGCGACTCGATGAGATCGTTGTACTGCTTGTCCAAGAACTCATGGCGCTGCTTGAGCTCTTCGTACTCTTCGATCGCGCCCAAGTTGACCGGTCCGATCTTTTCGAGCCTCTCCCGCAATTCGGCAACCTTGACGGCTTGGGCCTCGCGCTCGATCGGCCGTTCGGCGAAATTCGGGGCCTTTTCCACCAAATCGACGTGATAGCGCTCGAAGATCTGCTGCTTGAGCAGCTGAACTTTAGTGCGGCCCTCGCTCAAGCCCAATACTCGTTGATGCAGCTCTTGGCGCAGGACCTCGGCTTGGGTTCGGTTTTGGCGGAGCGAGGCTTCGAGCGAGGCGACGAGGTCCTTGAGGCCTTGGATCTCGTCGCGGAGAGTCACGCCCTTGGCCTCGCGCTCTTGAATTTCGACGACCAGCTTGGCCAGGAGCTCGCGGCTCTCTTCGATCTCCCGCCGGAGCTGAGCCATCTGCTGGTTGGCGGCGCTGATCGAAGCGTGGCGCTCGTCGAGCTGGTGCTGAGCCGTGCCCCGATCTTCGACCATCCGCTGTAATTCCTTTTCGAGGTTGGCCTTCTTTTCGGCGACCAGGGCCAGCCGGGATTTTTGCTCGAAGCCTTGCTGGCGAAGCTGGTCGAGGACCGTCCGCAGCTCGGCCTGGCGGAGCTTGGTCTCCTCGGTCTTGGTCTGAATTTCGGTCTTCTTGGTTTCGATGCCGAGGATTTCGATCTCGAGCTCTTCGACCTCGCGAAGCAAATCCGATTCTTCCTGCATCGCCGCCGAGATCTCCAGCGACAGCTTGTCGCGGCGCTCGGTCAAACGGCGGAGCTCGGTATGGAGGTGGTTGAGGTCCTGCTCTTGGTGGACGATCTTCAGCTCCTCGCTGTGGGAGTCGCGCTTCAGGGCTTCCAGCGATTGCTCGAGCATCTGGACCCGGGCGCCGCAGCGCTCGACATGGGAGACCTGCTCCCGAACCTGGGCTTCGATGACCCCGACCTCGTGACGCAGCTCCTTGATCTCGCGCTTCTTCTCGAGGATGGCCTGAGCCCCGCCTTCACGCGAGCCGCCGGTGACGATGCCGGAAGGATCGACCACCTCGCCGTCCAAGGTCACTAAAGTCTTGCGATGGCCGTTGCTGTTCCAGAGATCGAGGGCTCGGGTCAAATTTTGAACCAACACGACGTCGCCGAAGAGGTAGCGGCCGACCTTGTCGTAATCGCGCTTCACCCGAACAAAATGCTGCAAGGGACCGAGGACGCCGTGCTCCTCGCCGTAAGGGAAATGGGCATCCTCGCCCTCTTCGCGAACCTCGAGCGGAATGCAAGAGAGGCGGCCCATCGATTCGGTCTTGAGATACTGCAAGGCTTCGACGCCGGCTTCCTGGCTTTTGACGACGACGTATTGAAGGCGTTCGCCCAAGACCGCGCCAACCGCCATCTCGTAGTGGGAGTCGGTCTCGACGATGTCGGCGACCGTGCCGTAGATCGAGCTATTGGGGTCGAGCTGGCTCCGCTTGGTCATGACGTTGCGGACGCCGTCTTTGTATCCTTCGAAACTGCGCTCCAGCTCCTCGAGCGAATGGAGGCGGCTGCGCTTCAGCGCCAGTTTGTCCTTGAGCTCGTGGAGCTTGGCCTCACCGCCGACCTTCTCTTCGCGTTGAGCGACGATGTTCGATGCAATGCTATCGACCTGCTGGACCAGCTCGAGCTTGAACTGCTTGACTTCGCCAAGCTGGGCCTGGATCTCGCGAAGCTTGGACTGTTGATGGCCGATCAGCCGGTCGATCTCGTCGATCTCGGCTTGGTCCTTGCCGATGCGGCCGGCCAAGTCGACCTTGCGGCGCTGGACGGCTTCCTTGCGGCTGCCGCGCTCCGAGAGATTTTGGAGCAGAGCCATCATCTCGTGGGAAAGCCGCTCCATCGCGAAGGCGCTGTCGCGCTCCTCGGCCGATCGGGCCTGAAGCTCGGTTTCGAGGTTCTGGGAATTCTCCTGGGCCTCGGCGAATTCGAGGTCGATGCCGACCTGAGATTCATTGGCGGCCGAGATGGCCTGGCCCAACTCGCTTACGCGACCCTTGACCACCTCGATGTCTTTGGTTGCGGCCTCGTTCTGTCGGCCCAGCGAATCGATCTCGCGACCCTTATAATCGATGCCAGCCTGATGGAGCTGAAGGGAATTATTTTTCTCATACAGGACCTCCTGCAAACTCATGAGTTGTCGTTCGAGCTCGACCAATTGGAGGCGGTCGGTTTCGATTTGGGTCTCTTGCTGGGCTACCTCGGCGCTCAAACCGGCTTCGCCCTCTTCCAAGGCTTTGAGCCCCCGCTCCAGCTCGTCGAGCTCAACGCTGAGGCGAAGGAAATCGTGGCTCGAGAGATGAAGGTCGAGCTCGCGGAGCTCGGCTTCGGTTTCGCGGTAACGCTCGGCCTTGCGGGCTTGGCGGTCGATCGAATTGATCTGGCGCTTGAGCTCGGCCAGGATGTCGGCGAGCCGGAGCAAATTGCCCTTGGTGGCTTCGATCTTGCGCAGGGCCGCTTCCTTCCGGCTCTTGAACTTGCTGATGCCGGCGGCTTCCTCGATGATGGTCCGCCGATCCTCGGGCTTGGAGGTAATGATCTGGCCGATCTTGCCCTGTTCGATGATCGAGTAGGCCTTGGTGCCGACGCCGCTGCCGAGGAAAACGTCGTAGATGTCGCGGAGGCGGCAAGGCGTTTTGTTGATGGCGTATTCGCTCTCGCCGGAGCGGTGGAGCCGGCGGGTGACCGCGATCTCCGAATAGTTGGCGTAGGCCGCCGGCGCCCGGCCGTCCTCATTGCCCATGACCATCGTGACTTCGGCGAAATTGGTCGGGGGCCGGGTTTGGCTGCCGGCGAAGATGACGTCCTCCATCGCCTTGCCGCGGAGATGCTTGGCGCTCATCTCGCCCATGACCCAGCGAATGGCGTCGACGATGTTGGACTTACCGCAGCCGTTGGGACCGACGATGGACGTGATTCCCTGCTGGAAGTCGATCAAGGTCTTGTCGGGAAAGGATTTGAATCCCTGAATTTCGAGTCTTTTGATCTTCAAAAGGGAAAACCTTGCGCACGAAGGCGTTAATTATTTGAAATCTTTGAATTTTCTGACCTGGAAGGAAGGTCCCCTCTTAGGACCCGACTTCTCGGAGTTAGCATGGAGCCGTTTGGGCTGTAAAGAGCAAAGGCCGCAACTAAGGGCCTTTTTGCCCGATAGAAATAGGACCATTAACGCTGAGAATGGCTTTCCTAAGGCCATTGTAATCTTGAAGGAATTGGTATGGGGGCACAGATCCAAACCGAGACCGGGCAAGGCCTCGGTCGCAGGCCGGCGCCGGTTTCCGAGCGTTTTTCAGCGAAGCCTCTGACGGCTTCGCTGCTGGGCCTGTCTTCCCTCGACTCGCTCTCCGCCGAACAAATCCAATCTTTTGAAAAGCAGATGGGCAAGGGCTTATGGGCCGAGTTCGAGTCCCTGACCAAGGAAAGAGACGCCGAGCTTTTCTATAGTGGCATCCTCCACCTCGGACGCCGGCTCCAGGACCGGGATAAAACCGAGTGGGCACTCCGGCTTTACGGCTTGGTCGCCGAACAGACATCCTTTGCCGACTTGTCGACTCGCGCCAAGACCTCGATCGCGGCCCTCGAAGGCCGCGGCAACGTCGGCGCCCGGGCCGAGGTCCTGATCTCCAACTTCAGTAAAGACTTCCGGGACCCGGCGATGATCGCTCCGATGTTGATCGCAAGCTCGGTCGGCGGAGTCGCCCGTGGGCTGGGCTTGGGCCGGCTCGCCACCTTGCCCGAAGCCTGGTACAGCCGCGGCCTCGGCGCCCGAGTCACCGCCGGCGGCCTGTCTTATGCCGCCGAAGTCCCGGCCTTCGTTTTGAGCGGCCGAGCCCTGCGCTCGATGAGCTCGAAACCTCAGGCCAGCTGGGGCCAAGATTTTTCGACCGCGGCTTTGACCTTGGGTGCGATCAAGACCTTCAGCTTCGCCGGAAAGCAAGGCTTGGCCCAAATTCACGGCGCCAACGAATGGGGCGCGATGACCCGAGGCCTCGGCTTGGCCCGTTACAGCCATCCCTTCGTCAACCAAGCTTCGCTTTTCAGCGGCCTGATGGCTTCGCATTGGGCCGAGACAAAATTGGGACTGCGGCCGGCGACCGATGACGCCACCGCGGTGACCGACATTCTGGCTTCGATGGTTAGCCTCGGCGCTGGCGCCCGCTTGGGCCAAGGCTTGCTCGGAGCGGGCTATGCCCGGAGCATGCATGAGCTGGAATGGCGAACCCAAAGCCTCCAAACGGCGGCGAAGCTGCCGGCTTTCGAGCTGCCGCGCTTGAACGCCAAGCAAACCGCGGCCGCAACCAGCCTCGGCCTTTTCCTGCAAAGCAAATTGGCTCTGGCCGATGATGGCGCCGCCCGCTGGAATTCTCAGACTTTGACCGCCACGATCCTTTCCTCGCTCGTAGTCGGAGGCGGAATCGCTTACGGCATTTACCGGATGCGCCGGGCCTATGTCGCGCCCAGCCGTCCGGTCGAACGATTGCGCGCGCTTCA
>JBIOXX010000369.1:0-4989 GCA_044869875.1 bacterium
TTCCCGGTGACCTTCTTCGGCATGTTCGCCGGAATCTACTTTTGGTTTCCCAAGATGTTCGGCCGCCGGCTGAATGAGAAGCTGGGCAAGCTTCACTTCTTGGTCACCTTCGTGGCCTTCAATTTCATCTTCATCCCGCTATTCGCCTATGGCTTGGCCGGGCATCAGCGGCGGATCTACGACCCTAGCCTCTTCGAAAACCTCGTGCCCTATCAGCACCTCCACGTGCTCGCGACGGCCGCCACGATTGCCCTGCTGCTCGGCCAGCTTCCCTTCATCTTCAATTTCTTTTGGAGCATGAAAAAGGGCGCCAAGTCGGAAGCGAACCCCTGGCGATCCAGCACCCTGGAATGGGCGGCGCCCTCCCCTCCGGGACACGGCAATTTCACGGCGCCGCCGGTGGTTTACCGCTGGCCCTATGAGTACAGCGCCCCCGGAAACGCCGAGGATTACCGGCCCCAATGGCTTGCGCCGGAGTCAAGGAGCGAGCATGCAAGCTAGCGCCAGCGTCGACCGATACGAAGCGGCCAGTGTGGCTACCGGCCGGATGGGCATGTGGTGGGTTCTGGGCTCGGAGCTCGTCATTTTCGGGGGAGCGGTGGTGATCTACTTGCTTTATCGGCTCCGCCATCCCGAATGGGCGACCGACTCCTTCCACACCAACGAGGTCGTCGGCCTCGTGAATACGGCGATCCTCTTGACCAGCAGCTTGACGATGGCGCTGGCTCACCAAGCCGCGACCAGGAACCAAGGCCGTCGATGCTCGCGGCTGCTCGGAATGACCATTCTCCTCGGTGTCGCCTTCCTCGGCCTCAAGGGATACGAATACTACGGCGAGATCGTCGATGGCTTCACTCCAACCAAGAATCTTTTTTGGTCCTTTTACTATTTCCTCACTGGCCTGCATGCCTTGCATATCGTGGCCGGATTGATCGCGATCGCCACGGTGCGGCGCGGCGTCCGACGGGCCGAGAACCTGCAGCGGGTCGACTACGTCGGGCTTTATTGGCACTTCGTGGACGTGGTTTGGATCTTTCTCTTTCCAATGCTCTATTTGGCGGGGAGGGCCTGATCGCGATGAACGACGCAAAATACCTTCAAATCTATTTCGGCTTGATCGCCATGGTCGGGGCCAGCGCCCTGCTGAGCTGGTTGGGACACGCCGGATGGGCGGTCGCCGCCATTTTTACCATCGCCGGAGCCAAGGCCTTCCTGGTCCTGAGCTACTACATGGGCCTGGGAGAGGAACGAGCCTGGATAAAGTGGATGCTGGCTTCGGCGCTGATGGCCCTGCTTATCCTCTTCATCGGATTGATTCCCGATATCGTGGCTTTCGCCGGAAAGATGGCTGCCTAAATGGGACCCCCCGTCGCTTATTATCCGACTTGGAATTCCCGGGCCTTCCGCGAGCGGCCCTTGGCCTCCAACGGCAGCTTGGGGATGGCCATCTTCCTTCTCGCCGAGACCATGTTCTTCGCGGGATTGATCAGCGCATATTTAGTGCTGCGAAGCGGCTTCGACGTCTGGCCCCCGCCGGGCCAGCCGCGACTTCCTTGGGAAGCCACCGCTTGCGGCAGCTTCTTGCTCTTCTCCAGCGGGGCGATGCTGTTCGCGGTTCGGCGCTTCGCACGACGCGGTCAGTGGATCTCGATGAGGCGAACCATGGCGGCGACGCTCGGCTTGGGGTCGGGATTTCTCCTGATCCAAGGCTTCGAATGGACGCGCTTGCTGGGCTTCGGGCTGCGGGCGAAAAACAGCGTCTATGCCGGAACTTTCTACCTTCTGATCGGTTGCCATGGCCTCCATGTCGTCGCCGGACTCGCCTACTTGCTCTATGTGAGCCGACGCCTGGGCCCGGCGAGCTCGCTTTCGCCCGGAAAACGCTTGGCGCCTGCGTTGACGTATTGGACCTTCGTGGTCGCCCTTTGGCCGTTGCTTTATGGATTGGTTTATTTCTAGATCTCGAAATGCGGCGCTGACGGCGCTGGCGATGCTGCCGCGGCCCCTTTTGGCCTGCTCGGTTTGTTTCTCGGCGAAAGGCCGATCACTGGAAGTCTATTATTGGACCACGGCATTCATGATGCTTCTGCCTTTGGTCATCGCCGCCGCGGCCATCCTATGGATTTGGATCCGCAATAGGAGGCGTCCTCGTTCCTAAGCCTAATTCCCCGAAGCTTTGTCCTTCTCCCCCGAATATCGCTGGTCCTTGGGAACCAAATAGTCGCCGGGACGATGAGCGGCGTGGCACTTGAAGCAGCTTTCGCTGACCTTATCCAAGGATTTGAAGAATTTTTTGTCGCGCTTGGCGCTCTTCTCTTGGAGATCGATCATCCCGGCCGCCAAAATATCGGTATATTCGCGATAGCGGTTCTGGGTGTCGGCCTTCCTCATGGCGTCGAGGGTCTGGGTCATCTCGCGAAGGGAAAGATCGACGACTTCCCAATCGATGGTCTTTTCTTGGACCTTCATGATTTCCAATCCCGCCAGCATGGTCCCGAAGGTAGCCATATATTGCTTGAGCGAGGGAGTAGCCGCCGTCGCCGACGATGCGGGGTGAGGCGGCAAGGATTTCGCCGCTAGCGGCGTCGAGCAAGCGAGCGATGCCAAGGCAACGAGCCAAAGGGGATTTTTCATCATAAAAAAATATCACTCCGACGGCGGCGAGGCAAATCCTATCGCAGGGCGGCGCCGTCCCAGGGGTTATCGTCCGGCTTGCCTCGACCGGAGCTGGGCAATATCAACAACATCGGGATCGTTAAGAGCGTCATCGCGGCGAAGACCAGGAATGCCGACGACGACGACCAACTGGACCAAATCCAGCCGAATAAAACAGAAGCCGGCAGCATCCCGGCGCCGTAAGCGAAATAGTACCAACCGATCATCGTCGCCCGCTGCGCCGGCGGCGCCAATCGAGCGGGGTAGCTCCGTTCCGACGATTCGACCAATCCGCTTTGCAATCCGTAGACGGCCAACAAGGCCCAAATCCAAGCCGCGGCTCGGTTGAAGGCCAAGCCGATGAATACTCCCGCGAATAAAGCCCATCCCAAGGCCATCACCTTCCGTTCGCTCCATCGGTCGGATAGGAACCCGCCGAACCAGGCGGCCAACATCGTCATCCCGGTCAGGAGAGACCAGCCCAAAGATTGCTGGTAGGTCGGAACACCCATTTCTTGGAGCTTCAAAAAGAGGAATAACTCCGAAGGGGTGCTGAGCGCGATCAGAAATATCACGACCAGATAGCGCCGAAAGGGCTTGGGCAATTGACGCCAAGACAAGGGGCGCTCCTCCCTTAGGCGCTCGATCTTGGGCTCTTGGATCGCGTGAGGCACGAGGAGCACCGACAAGATCGCCGGAAACGCCGCTATCAGGAACAGCCAAGGCAGCGGCAAATGGAAGAGTCCCAGCAAAAGCGCGGCGAAGGGAGGGCCTATCAATGCCCCCAGGTGATCCATCGACCGCTGGACTCCGAATCCCCGACCCCAGCGGCTCCTTTCGACCGAATCGGTGAGCAAATGGTCCCGGGGTGCGGTGCGGATCCCCTTGCCGAGCCGATCTAAAAGCCGCGCCGCAAGCACCAAAATCGGCAAACTGATGGCCATCAAAGGGCGAACGAAGGCGCACAGCGTATATCCGGCGACGGTCCAGCGCTTGCTTTGCCCGTGCCGGTCATCGAGCCATCCGGAAAGCAGGGCCGTGACATGGGCCAGCGCATTGGAGAATCCTTCCATCCATCCCAGGAAGGCGGCGCCAAGGCCCATGGTTCCGAGATAAGCGGGCAATAGAGGCGAAACCATGTCGGCGCTGAAGTCGTTGAGGAAGCTCAGCAAGCCCAACAGGTAAACATTTCGGTTCAGTCTTCGGGGCATTCGGTTTCACTCAGCACAAATGAACAAGGTCGGGATTGGCGGCGATATAATCCATGGCGAATTTAAGTTCCGATTCAGTCTGGGAATAAACCGTGAATATAGGATTTCCCGCGGACACTCGGTCCCCGACCTTGGCCCAAAGATAAACGCCGGCGCCGGCATCCTGCGGCGCACCCGCCAACTTGGCGGCTTGGGCGATTTTTCGGTTGTGAATCGTTCGCACGGTTCCGGCCGCCGAACTCAGCCACGGCGCTTGGAAAGAACCCAGTTCCGGCCGCCGAAGGCCACCTTGGCGCTCACAAATCCGTCGGAATTTTCGTAGCGCCTCGCCCGACTCCAGGGTCCGGCGGGCTTCGGCCAATCCCTCTTCCAATCCATAGCGACCGGTCATTTCCAGCAGCGTTCCGGCGAGCTGGATCGATTTTTCGCGTAAATCCTCGGGATGTCCCGGGGCCATTTCCAGAACCTGCAAGGCGTCACGGGCTTCGAGTGCGGGGCCGATGCCGCGGCCCACCGGCTGGGAACCGTCGGTGAAGACCCCTCGAACCTCCATACCCAAGCCTCGCCCGATCCGTTCGAAAATTCCTCGCACCCGCTCGGCCTCTTGGAGACTCGCGAGCTTCGCGTTCTGGCCCACCGGCAAATCGAGCAACAGCTTCGTCGCTCCGGCCGCTCGTTTCTTCGACAGGATCGAGGCGACCATTTGGCTTTCGGAATCGAGATTGAGAGGCCGCTCCACGCTGATCAAGATGTCGTCGGCGGGAGCGAGATCCACCGAGCCGCCCCACGCGAAGCAGGCATTCTCCTCGGCGACGATCTCTCGCATTTCCTCCAGGCTGAGCCGCACCGAGCAAAGGGTCGCCATCGCGTCGGCGGTGCCCGAAGGTGAAGTGATGGCCCGCGACGAGGTCTTAGGAATCGGGAAACCCATCGCCGCCACGATGGAGACGACCACGGGAGTGGTCCTGTTTCCCGGCACTCCGCCAATGCAATGCTTATCCAGGACCAATGGCAATTTCCAATCGATGGTCTGGCCGGTTTCGATCATGGCCGCGGTGAGATCGGCGATCTCGGCTTCCTTCAAGTGCTGGTTGGAACAAGCGACCACGAAGGCGGTCAACTC
>JBIOXX010000370.1:0-2320 GCA_044869875.1 bacterium
TTCTCGACGACGGCGGCATCTTGATAGCTCAAGTTCTTGCCGTTGATCTCGTCGATCTGGGCGAAGGTTCCGCAGGCCGCGCCTTCCTTGGTCGCCCGCTCAATTTGGAAAACGTAAGGCTTGTCGGGAATGACCGGAACGAAGACGTTGCCCGGATCGACCGTGAGATCGCCGGGATCAATCGGTCGCAGAACGTTGCCTTGGAGAACGTTGTAAGGTTGGGCCAGGCTGTTGCGTAGCGCGGCGTTGCTGGCCACGGCGTAGCGGAAGGAAGCCCGCTTGGTGAAATTGCTGTAAGTTTGACCGGCAAGGATGGCCTGGCGGGCGGCCGGGCTGAGCTGGATCATCGATTTCGAACCGTCACCCGGTTCCGTGTAGGTCCATTTCAGCAGAACCTTGAGGGCCTCGGCGGTGCTGCTCGGATCGTTCACCGCGACCAAGTTGCCGGGAACGGCGACCTCGGGGGTCGGCGTCGGGGTGGCGGTGGGAGTGGGCGTGGGCGTGGGGGTCGGCGTTGGATTGGGATTCGTGCCGTTGATGGTCACGCCCGAAAAATCGTTGTTGTTGCCCTTGTCGCAGAGCACTTTGCCGGCCGCCACTTGTTCGGCGGTGGCGGTGATGCTCAAGCCGATGATCTTCACTCGGCTGGCATTGACCTCGATGGCGCAGTCGCTGCCGGACTGAGTAACGTCGATGCTGCCGCCGGAACCGTCGAGGATGAGACCCCATCCGTCGCCACAGACCGCCGGTTTGTCGCCGCCGGCCGGGCAGTCGAGATCGTTCTCGTTGCTAATATTGAGAGGAGCCTTCAAGTCGACCTTGATGCCGTTGGCGAACTTGATCAGCTCGGTGCACATCCGGAAGGTCGGACGGTTGAAGCCTTCGACCACCTTACGGCGCAGCTCATTGAAGCCGGGACCGTCGGGGGTATCCGCACCGGTGAGGACCGAACAAGTCGTATTGTCGACGGTCGCTTTGGCCGGCATGGAGAGGGCAGGGGTAAAGACAGCTATTAGTAGGAGGAGCAGCTTGCGCATATCGAATTTCCCTTTCGCTTTCTAAAAGCCCCGACTCCTTCCCACCCGAATAGAAGGCTCGAGGCTATTTAGCGAATAAAAACTAGGGTTTTAGGCCTTAGCTGGCTTCTCGGCGGGGTGCGGCGAAAGTTGCCTCAAAAATTGAAGGCAACTGTTGACCTCCGGGCCCGATAAACTGGGCGATAGTTCCACGCTTTCGGGGGCACCTTAAGCGCTAACGGCTCTAAGGAGGCCCCCAATGACTCCCCCGATTACACGTTCCGCCGATGCCGGCACCCCACCCGATGCAGCGATCACTGACGCCTCGGTTCCAGCAGACGCTTCCGTCCCGGCTGATGCCTCGGCCCCGGCCGATGCTTCCGCTCCTGCCGATGCCGGTGCTGCGCGGCCCGATGCCGGTGCCTCCGCCCCCAATCCTTTGCGTCTCCGTCTCGGCTTGGAAGGCGGCTTGGCTTGGCTGGACATGAGCAATGGCCCGGTTTTGGATCACTTTGGCGGCTATGGCCGAGCCGAGGCCGGCATCGAATACCGTTTTAACGATACCTTTTTCGCTCAAGCCGGCGCCGCCGGCTCCTTCGGTTGGTTGAGCCGAGACCTCGGAGCAGGGGTGAGCAGCAGCGTTAATTATCAATCGCTTTTGGCTCATGGCCGTTTGGGCGCCCAATTTTTCGGCGGAAACCTCCGTTTCACCGGTGGTATCGAGCTTGGCGCCACCCACGTCGGCGCTCCCGAATGTGCCGACGGCATGAGCTGCGGCGCGCTCTTCACCCGCAATGCCCAGCTGCTCCCGATCGACAGCTGGACCTTCAGCTTCGGCGCCGATATCGGCATCTCGACCCTCCAAGGCGCCTTGGGCCTCTTCGTTCGCTACAATAATTTCCCAGGTGTCAATCCGGCTTACAATGTCGTCGACGGTGATCCGCTCCGCTTCGGCCTCAATCCCTCGGCGGTGCAAGTCGGAATCGGCATCGATTTGGTTTCCATCTATAACCTGATCGCCGGCAATGGCCGCCCGGCGGCTTCGCAGCCGGCCCATCCCGAGGAAGGGTCGCACCCGGTCGATCCCGCGCATCCCGATGGCGGAACCGAGCCGGTGGCTCCGGTTGCGCCGACCGGCTTGGCCTTGGTGCGGGCGCGCCATGACGCAGTGGCGGAGAGCCGCCGCCGAGCCACCAGCTCGGCCGAGGCGGTGACCAGCGCTCGTGGACTGTATCAGGCAATTTCGGGACGGGGCGAAACCGAAATGCGCAGTCGCCGGCTTTATGCTTCCGAAGTTGCGACCC
>JBIOXX010000371.1:0-4619 GCA_044869875.1 bacterium
ATGATGAAGAAGGGCGTTTTCATCATCAACTGCGCCCGCGGCGGCATCGTCAACGAAGCCGACCTTTTGCAAGCTTTGGAAGAGGGGAAGGTTTCCGGCGCCGGGCTCGACGTCTTCGAGAAAGAGCCGCCGCCGGCCGACTCGGCTTTGGTCCAGCATCCGCGAGTCGTTTGCACGCCCCACCTCGGAGCTTCGACCGATGAAGCCCAGCTCAACGTCGCCATCGAGGTTGCCGAGCAGGTGGTCAATTACTTCGCCACCGGCGAGGTCAAGAATGCTGTCAATTTCCCCAGTATTTCCGCCGAATTAGCGAAAATTCTAAAACCTTATCTTTTACTTACCGAAAAGATGGGCCTGCTTCAGGGCCAGCTTGCCGAAGGGACGCCCCAACAGATCACCATCGAATACACCGGTGAGATTGCCAAATACCCGGCGGCGCCGATGACGGTCTGCGTGTTGAAGGGCTTGCTCGAGCCGATGCTCGACAACGTCAGCGTCAACTACGTCAATTCGCCGGTCATCGCCAAGGAGCGGGGAATCAAGGTCGTCGAATCGAAGGTCCAGGATACCCAGGACTTCGCCAGCCTGATCACGGTCACGCTGGAAACCAGCAGCGGCATTCGCCGTGTTTCGGGCACCACCTTCGGCAAGACCAACCCGCGCTTGGTTCGGATCGATAACTTTTACCTCGAGGCCGTGCCCGAGGGGACCATCCTGGTCGTGCGCAACCAGGACCGCCCCGGCGTCATCGGCAACATCGGCACCTTGCTCGGCAAGAACAGCGTCAACATCTCGCGGATGCAGCTCGGCCTCAATCGCGATAGCGGCGAAGCCCTGGCCCTCTATAATATTGATGGTCACGCGCCGGACCAGGTCCTTCAAGAGCTGAAGGCCTTGCCGAACATCCTCTCGGTCAAGGAAGTGCGACTCTAATGGCCAACGTCGTCATTGTCGGAACCCAGTGGGGCGACGAAGGAAAAGGCAAGATCGTCGATTTCTTCACCGCCCACGCCGATGCGGTGGTTCGTTTCCAAGGTGGCAACAACGCCGGCCATACCTTGGTGGTCGATGGCAAGAAGACCATCCTTCACCTCATTCCCTCGGGCGTCCTTCATCCCAAGAAGTTCTGTGTGATCGGCAACGGCGTCGTCGTCGATCCCAAGGTTCTGCTCCACGAGATCGAGACCCTCAAAAAGGCCGGCTACCTCAAGAAGAAAGAAAATTTGCGGATCAGCCACCTGGCCCACTTGATCCTGCCTTACCACCAAGCGGTCGATTTGCTCCGGGAGAAGGCCAAGGGCGACGCCAAGATTGGCACCACCGGCCGGGGCATCGGTCCCTGCTACGAGGACAAGGTCGCCCGCCGCGGTATCCGGATGGCCGAATTCATCGAGCCCGATCTCTTCGAGGCTCGGTTGAAGGCGCTCCTGCCCGAGCGCAATGCCTATATCCAATTGGTCTTAGGCGGTGAGCCGGTCTCGCTCGAGGCCTTGCTTCAAGAGTTTCTGCCCCTGGCCAAAGCGGTGAAGCCCTATGTCGCCGACGTCGGCGACCTGCTCCGAGGCTGGGTGGCCAAAAAGAAGAAGCTGCTTTTCGAAGGAGCCCAAGGCACCAGCCTCGACGTCGATCATGGGACCTATCCCTACGTCACCTCGAGCAACACCGTCGCCGGCTATGCCTCCTGCGGCAGCGGCTTGGGACCGACTCAGATCGACCAGGTCGTCGGCATCGCCAAGGCTTACACCACCCGCGTCGGCAGCGGGCCCTTTCCCACCGAATTGAACGATACGACCGGTGAATACTTGCGCGAGAAAGGCGGCGAGTTCGGCTCGACCACCGGCCGGCCGCGGCGCTGCGGTTGGCTCGATCTGGTGGTGATCCGCCACGCGATGCGGGCCAACGGCCTGACTTCGCTGGTGATGACCAAGCTCGACGTCTTGAGCGGATTGAAGAAGATCAAGGTCTGCACCGGCTACCGGCTGGGCGGCAAACTTTTGCAGACAATCCCGGCCACCGTCGAGGCCTTGGATCAAGTAAAGCCGGTCTATCAGGAATTTCCCGGTTGGCAGGAAGATCTTACCCAAGTCACCCGCTGGAAACAAATGCCCAAGGCCGCCAAAAGCTACGTCGAGAAAGTGGAAAAGCTGCTCGACCTGCCCATCATCTCGGTCTCGGTCGGCCCTTCGCGTCAGCAACACATCGTGTTGAAGAATCCTTTCAAATAATTGCTGTTCCTCGACTCCCTTCAATGCTTAAATCTGGCATGGAAGGAGAAAGAGGAGTGAATCCGATTACCGATGTCACCCGGCCGCTGAAGCGCCGGACCAACCGATATTTCCACGATTATCAAGAGAAGCTGAGTGGGGCGGCGACCGAGCGGTTCCTTTCCGAGCTGCTCGACGAAGTCCAGCGGGCTAAGAGCTTGGACGATTGGGAGAAGGCCCTCGGCCGCTGGAATGAGACCAAGGCCCATCTCGAAACCCATTTCGAGCTGGTCCAGCTGGCCTTTCAGCGCTTCACCGAAGATCCGGCCGTCGAGGCCGAGGAGAAGCGGCTGCGCGAAGAGGTCGAGCCGGTCTATTCGGTGTGGAACGCCAAGATCCGCGAAAAATTCCTGGCTTCGCCGGAGCGGAAGGCTCTCGAAGCCAAATACGGCAGCCAGTATTTCGCCCAGCTCCAATTGGCCCAAGATGCTTTCGATCCGCGCAACGTCGCCATCGAGACCAAGATCAACGAGGTTTTGGCCGAATACACCAAGCTCAGCGGCAGTGCTTTCTTCGAGGTCGAGGGGAAGAAGTATCCCCTAGCCCATATGAAGAAGTTCTCTTCTTCGCCGAATGTCGAGCTGCGCCGCAACAGCTACAAGAGTTACACCGGCTGGTTTCTCAATAATAAGCCCGAGCTCGAGAGCATCTACGACCGTCTGATCGGCTTCCGCGATGAGATGGGCAAGACCCTGGGTCACCGCGATTTCATTCCCCTGGCCTATCAAAAGATGCGCCGCCTCGATTACGGTCCGGCCGACGTCGCCTCGCTCCGCGAACAGATCCGCCAGGAGCTGGTGCCGCTGGCCGCCAAGATCCGCGCCACCCAGGCCAAGGACTTGGGCTTGGCCAAGGTCATGGCCTGGGACATGGATTATTTCCCGGCCTGGAAGCTCGGCGACATGAAAGTGCCGATCGAAGCCCAGCCGGCGACCGCTCTCAAGATCTACCAGAAGCTCTCGCCGCGGCTGGCCGGGCACTTCCAGCGGATGATGGACTGGCAGCTCCTCGACGTCCCGGCCCGGCCCGGCAAGGCGCCCGGCGCCTTCTGCACCGGTTTCTACGATTACCGGGTGCCCTATATTTTTCTCAACAGCGTCGGCGAGTCCTCGGACCTGACGACTTTGCTTCATGAGAGCGGCCACGCCTTCCAAGCTTGGGAGAGCCGCGACATCGAGCTCTTGGAGCTGAGCCATCCGACGCTCGAGGCCTGCGAGGTTCACTCGATGGGCATGGAGTTCCTGGCTCATCCTTATTATGAGGAATTTTATTCGCCCCAAGACGCCCAGCTCCTCAAGCGCCGCCACTTAGCTGAAAGCATCCTGATCTTGCCTTATATCGCCATGGTCGATGAGTTTCAGCACCTGGTCTATTCGGGTCAGGCCAAGGGCGAAAAGGCCAGGGAAGAGGCTTGGAAGGATCTCGAGGACAAGTACGCTCCGGGCGTCGATTTCGGCGACATGGCCGAGTGGAAGCGGAACCGTTGGCTGCGTCAGCTCCACATCTTCCAAGTTCCCTTCTATTATATCGATTACGCCATCGCCCAGATCGGAGCCTGGCAGCTTTGGACCCAGAGCTTGGAGAATAAAGAAGCGGCGATGGAAAACTACCTCGAGCTTTGCCGGCTCGGCGGAACCCTGCCGCTCAAGGCCTTCTTCAAGGCCGGGCGACTGGCCTTGCCTTTCGAGTCGGGGATGCTGCGGGATTTGGTCGGAAGGTTGCCGGAGGCATGAGCGAGTCTTCTTCCATCGAGAACGTCTTTCGCGAGGAACGGAGCTTCGAGCCGCCGCGGCCGGAGGGGCTGCAGCTTCGCTTCGCCGATTTAGCCGCCTACCGCCAGGTTTACGAGGAATCGATCCGCGACCCCGAGGCCTTTTGGCAAAAGGTCGCCGAGGATTTCTCCTGGTCCAAGAAATGGGACCGGGTTCTGCGTTACGATTGGAAGAATAAGTTCGAGGTCGCTTGGTTCGAAGGCGCCCAAACCAATCTCTGCGTCAATGCCCTCGACCGGCATTTGAAAGAGAAGGCCGACAAGGTCGCCTTGATCTGGGAAGGCAATAAGCCCGGCGAAATCCAACAGTTCACCTTCGCCGAGTTGCATCGCGAGGTCAGCCGTCTCGCCAACGCCCTGAAGGCGCTGGGCGTGCGCAAGGGCGACCGAGTGGCGGTCTACATGGGCATGGTGCCGGAGCTGGCGATGACCTTGCTGGCCTGCGCTCGGATCGGGGCCATCCATAACGTGGTGTTCGGCGGTTTCTCGGTCGATTCGTTGAAGGACCGGATCCTCGATTGCCAGGCCAGCTTCTTGGTGACCGCCGACGGCTTGTTTCGCGGCGAAAAGATCGTCGCCTTGAA
>JBIOXX010000372.1:0-2424 GCA_044869875.1 bacterium
TCTGGACCCTCCATTCGATCGACTATCCCAAGGTGGAATGGAATCATCGAGTGCTGCGGTCAGTGACCGCGGCCAGCGCCGTTTCAAGCTACATCCGAGACCAGGCCCTGAGTTGGAGCTCGGAATCCGTTCCCGCGATTGAGCTCATCTACAACGGTTTGCCGCTGCCGGCGCCCGAGCTCTCGAATCGAGCCGCCGATCCACCTTTCGTGCTGATCGCCGGAAGGGCCGAGAAGGAGAAGGGTTTCGACTTGGGCCTGCGCGCCTTCGCCGCCTTGAAGGATTCCTTTCCCGCGCTTCGTTTGCGCATCGCTGGCGATGGAAAGGAACTCGCAAGCCTCAAGGAGCTGGCGCGGGAGCTGGACATCGAGGCGAGGGTCGATTTCCTGGGGTGGGTCGAGCCGAGCCAGGCACCTGCGTTGATGGCCTTGGCTGCGCTGGTGTTGGTGCCTTCGCGCTGGGAGGAGCCCTTCGGCTTAGTGGCTCTGGAGGCGGCTCAGCGCGGCCGGCCGGTGGTGGCAAGCCGAGTCGGCGGCCTACCCGAAATCGTGGTCGAGGGCGAGACCGGATTCACGGTCGCGAAGGAGGATGCCGGTGAAATGGCGGAGGCGATGACGAAGATCCTCGGAAACAGCAGCTTGGCTCAGGATATGGGAAAACAAGCCAGGGAAAGAGCGAGGCTGGTCTTCGGATTCGAGAGGATGGTCGAGAAATACGAGGCTTTGTATCGGAGCATTGCCCGGGACTAAGGCAGGGGATCGACGCCGACCAATGAAGGATAAGGGCTGAGATTCAAGTCGGTGAAGTGGTCCGAAAACGCACTCACTTTCCATTCCTCCATAAGCCAGGGCTTTATTGGGCCGCAGGTTTTCGAGAGGTAGGCGAACATGGATTTAGAAAAATAGCGCGATAGATTGTTCGGATTGATCGCGTCATCGCTTGGGTTGAGTGCAGACCTGACGAAGGTTCTTTGGATGAAGTCCCCAAAGGGACCATCGTAATTTTTCCCCGTTTTCAGATAGTGCATGACGCCGATCATGTTTTGACAGCGTTGCTCGGCGGGACTATGGATCAAGCGATCCAGGGAGACGAGGGGAACCCACTCATTTCGGATGGGATCGAATGTCTTCGGGACGTGCTTCGTCATTTGCCAAGATTTCTGGGCCTCTAGAATGTCCCCGCCCAGAGCCCATGCGGTGCCTTGGCGCAAATTCTCGAAAATGAAGTCGCCGAACTGGTCGACGGGATTTTGGGCCTCGCCTCTGGCCTCCTTGGACAAGTCATCCATGTTGTACTCGGCAAACCAGGAGAAATCGGCAACGACGGCCAAGCGGTAATGCTTGGCGGCCTCCAACGTTGGCTTGAAGCGGTACCAAGCTTGGAGCTTAGATAAGTTGGCGGCGAAAGGCTCGTAGCGCGACTTCATCTGGTCCGCGGTTTCGTGAAGAAACTTGGCGTCGGAGGTGTCGGCTCGATTAAGGAGCAGATTCCCGTCTCGATCAGCGCCAAGGAGGGCCTTCGCCTCTGTCGCTACTTCGGAAAGCTTGGAGTATTCGGAAAGGCCGTCCTTGCTTTCAATTTTTTGGCTCACCGGGTTGAAACGAAGGTCGGTGCCTTCCAGAGCGAGTTGAATTTCGCGAGGCGAGAATAAACTTTCCAGAGCTTGGATCCGGTCCGGTTGGAAAACTTTCAAGGTGGAGAGTGAGATGCTTTCATTGCCCATGGCGTGCCCCCTTCTTTTCCAAAGGAAAGCAAGATCCCGGCCAGAGTCGGACAAAACGGGACAAGATATAACTAGTTAAGAAAATTGATAATTTTAGACGGCCCGGCAATCGCCGGAGTGTATGAACTGTTAGAAAATCTCAAGTCTGGGGTTGGCTGCCGACCGGCTATGAAAAAGGTCGGGGCGGACCCCTTTCGGAATCCGCCCCGATATCGGCAGGCCATAAGCCGGGTTCTGTTCTATGCGGTCATTTCTCTAGTCTCCGCCTTGCGCCGGAGATCGAAGCAGCCTACCCGCCACGCGTGTTGCCAGTCCGCCGGGCCGACGGACAATCCTTGCGGATTCGCGGGGCTTATTTGGCCTTGCACCCCGTAGAGTTTACCGGATTTCACTACTGCATGAGATTGTTGCCAACCCCATCGTACATACTTTCTGTTGCACTATTCCTAACTCGGTTGCCCGAGCCGACGGCTGTTAGCCGCTACGGCGCCCTTCGGTGCCCGGACTTTCCTCTTCATCCGTGGATGAAGCGACCGCGCGCCTTGCCTAGCTCTATATAATGAGGGGCAGGGGGCTTTTGTCAATCGGTCAGGGTGGCGGGGGAACATCGATGCTTCGGCCGTCGTCTATGCGAAGTCGGCCCGACTCATATTTCCAGATTTCGTGGCGTTTTTCGAAGTAGGCGTAAAATTTGCCCTTCC
>JBIOXX010000373.1:0-2092 GCA_044869875.1 bacterium
TCGACTAGGGCCGAGCTGACCAAGCCCGACACCAAGGTCGGTTGGCTAAGTCGGGTCGCGGCCGGGCGGCCACGATTGAGCCAGCTGGTCATCCCGCTCATCGCGCCATAAGCCCCATAGGCGTTGATCGCAAAACGCTCGTTGGCGTGAAAGTCGGGATGGAGGCCCAGCATGTTGGAAACCTCATTGCCGCTCAGCATCGTGATTGCGCCGACTCCGCCGACCGCTCCATAACCGCCGAGGCGCTGAGCCAAGGTCAATTCATTGCTTCCGCCCGGCGTCATCCAAGCCCGGCCGTTGCGGAAAATCGACATCGTCGGCGATTGGGCATGCCAAGCCGTTGCGCCTCTCCAGCGTCGCGCAAAGTTGATAAATTCGACGAAGCCATAATTGCCGGCGGCCCACTGACCGAGCCAAACTTGCTGAGGAGTGAAAAAACTGGAATTGCCGGGCGCGGTCGGCGCCGAGCCTTCGGGCGCGCATCGAACTTGGCGCTCTTCCTCGCCGCCCAAGGCTTGAACCGTGCGGCAAGCGCCGACCACGTTATGGTCGACCCAATTCTCCCAGCGGAAGGACTCTTGGCCGTTTCGACCACGGGCGAGGACGCCGTGGCGAATGCGAAGGGCCCCGGTGGTCTGGGAAGAGTCGAGGACGCCGACGTACGCGGAATTGCCGGAACCGGCTTGGACGTAGCTCAGCTCCAAGACCCCGTCGCCGGGCCGCTCGTTGCTCAGCAGAATGTCTTCGGGTCTCACCGTGACATGAAGATTGTCTTGGATGTATTGTTGAAAGGCCGCGAGCGCCGGATGCTCGCGGATCGTTTCCGCGCTTAAGTTACCCATAACACCTCAAAATAAAGCCGTTCCCCAACCGAGCTCATTATCGAAGAATTCTAAGCAAGGTTGCGGCTTTCAGCCCATCAGGTCGCCGGTGCCGATGATCTCATAAGCTTCCGAAGTTATTGATGTTTTTTCGCCTTCCGGTTTGGTCCAGAGCTTTTGGAGGCGCTGGTAGGGCAAGAGGCCCTCGGAATCGGGCTCGGACTTCAGAGTTCCGTTTTTGTTGAAGTACTCCTTGGCCCATTCGTGATCGGCGCCGGGGACGAAATGGAGGTAGGCCGCCGACTCCTGGACCCGTTTCAGCAGGTACTTGCGGAAGAATTCCTCGGCCTTCTCGTCGCTCAAGGCCGGATTCTCCGCCCGCAGACCGACGTAGCCGTCCTTCTCCACCAACTTGGCCCAATCTTCTTCCTCGTCGCTGAGCTCGATGTCGGCGCCGAGCAGGTCGATCGTCGCTTTTAGCTGCTCGGCGTTTTCCGAATGGAGGAAGGTCGGCAGGGTTTGGCGGAGGAACTCGCCGGCGTCGACGGCATGCTGCTGGTCCTCGGCCCGAATTTGGGCTTCGACGTCCTTGTTATCCCAGGCCACCGCGGCTTCCATCATATTGCCGGCAACACCGCGGCAGCCGCGGCGCAGTCCTTTTAGGGCCAGGTGGGGCGGAAAGAGATCCCACCATTCCAATTCGTAGAGGCCGTCGTCGGTGTAGACCTTGTCGGTCACCCGGGATTTGACCGACTTTTCGTAATCCGAATAACTCAGAATTTTTCCCCCGACCCAATCGAAGATTCCGACCGCGGCCAAGCCCCAGGTGAGGCGGGAAACCAAGGGCGCCACCCGCATGCCGAGAGCCGAGGCGACAAACCTCTGGCCGAGCGCGGTCCGGGCGAGCAGCTCCGGCGCCGCCATTCCGGCCACGGTGGCAATCGGCCGGCCGTAGCGCCGCAGGGCATGATCCTCGTCGACGAACATGCCGGCCAGGGTGTCGAAGGCTTCGCCGGCGAGGACGCCGGTGAAGAGATTACGGACGACCGGCAGGTTGCGGAGGAAAGCCACCGCCCGGGTCTTCCAGATTCTTTTGCTGAGCTTATAGAAAGCAATGCTGCTGCTCACGCCGAGGAAGGCTTGGACGCCGAGAGCGACGTACTCTTGAACGCTCCGGTCGTGCTCGCTCTGGTCCTTGCACTCGCCGATCTCATTCTGGCCGAAGAGATCGGTGGTCAGCGCGCAGGCGTCGAGCATCGAGAAGACCAATC
>JBIOXX010000374.1:0-10792 GCA_044869875.1 bacterium
ACACCGGAGCGCCCAATCCCGGCAGCAAATCGTTGACTTCGGCTAGCGAGTGATTGTTGCCGCGATCGGGATTTTTTCGGGTCTGAGCGGCCAAGGCTTCGACCACCACTTGGGCGCCGGCCCGGACATGGCCGTGGAGATTGGCGGCGCTGCGCCAGAACAATATCGCCAAGGCCAAGATCAAGAGTCCCAAACCGATGGCGCCGAAATTCGGCAGGAAGGGCTGGGTCAGGGCCAGCAGCGGGAGCCAGACGATCAGAACCATGGCCAATTGCAGGGTGACGGCCAGCATTTTTCGCGGAGCCATCGCCAAGTCGGTCCGGCTCTTGGCGGAGGCCGGCAGCGCAGCTTCGGCCAAGACCGTTCCGAGGTGCTTCGAAACGCGCAGGATCCCCAAGGCGAAGGGAAAGCCGACCGCGAAGGCCGCCGCCAAATAAAAGGCGTTGGCGACGTGGGGGTTGAGGCCGAGGTAGCCGGTCATGAAAACCATGGCCCGGGGATAGTTGATCGAGGCCGCGATGATAAGGCCGGCCAAGGCCGCGAAATCGATGAGCAGCAGGACCAGGGCCCGGCGAACGGCGCCGCCGGTCGACTTCTTGGCCGGGGACTTCCGCAATTGCTCCAGCCAGGAACCGTAAAGCGAGGCAAAAGTCTGAATCGGCCGCGGAAGCTTTCGCTCCACCCAATTAGCGGTGCGATCCGAGGACTTGATCAGCCAGGGAGTGGTCAATGTCGTCAGGGCCGAGACCGCGACCGCCACCGGATAAAGGAACTCGTCGATCGCGCCCAGCGAGAGGCCGAGGCCGGCAATGATGAAGGAGAATTCTCCGATCTGAGCCAGGCTCATGCCGGCCTTCACCGAGGTGCGGACGCCTTCGCCGGTGAGGAGCGAGCCCATGGCCACGCTGAAAATCTTGCCGACGATGACGATCGCGGTGATGACCAAGATCGCCTGCCAGTATTTCACCAGCATTTCCGGAACGATCAACATGCCGACCGAAACGAAGAAGATCGCGGCGAACATGTCGCGAACCGGCTCTACCAGATGCTCGATTTTGGCGGCTTCGCCGGACTCGGCGACCAGGGCTCCGGCCAGGAAGGCGCCGAGCGCCACCGAGTAGCCGAAGTCGAGGGCCAAAAGCGCCACTGCGAAACAGACGCCGATGCTGGCGACCAAGGTCGTCTCGGCGCTGCCGAGCTTGGTGATCGCCCGGATCGCCCGCGGCACGATCAAGAGGCCGGCCGCCATCAGGACGGTGAGAAAGAGGGCCAGTCGGCCCACCGTGATCGCCAAATTCGGAGCCGATAAGCCCGAGCCAGTGGAAATCGCCGTCAGGATCGCCATCAGCAAGATGGCGATCAAGTCTTCGACGATCAGGATGCCGACCACCATTTCGCGGAGGTGGCCGCCGATTTTTTGTTCGTTGAAGGCCTTGGCAATGATGGTGGTGCTCGAAATCGCGATGATCGCGCCGGTGTAGAGACTTTCCTGCAGGGTCCAGCCGAAGGCTTTGCCGATCAAGAAGCCGAGCCAGAACATGATGCTGCACTGGACCACCGCGGTCACGCCGGCGGTCGGCCCAACTTTGATGAGCTTGCTGACGCTGAATTCCAGGCCAAGCGAAAACATCAGCAGGATGACGCCGAGCTCCGAGAGGGTCTGGACGACGTCGGGGTTGGCGACCAGCGGAATCGGCAGATGCGGTCCGACGATGAGTCCGGCCAAGATGTAGCCCAACACCACCGGCTGGCGCAGCTTCTGGAAGAGGACGGTGGTCACCGCCGCTACGCAGAGCACGACTGCTAAGGCTTTGAGGAATTCGTGGGCATCGGCCATAAGCCCTTTTATCAGGAAACCGAAGTTAGAGAAATCTGAACGTTTGACAGCTTTTATAATTTGTAGATAGGCAGAGCTGGTTCGGGTTCCGCACTCCATTTTACAGGGGGTTTTCTATGTTCCGAAGCTTCAAGCGAAGTTTGGTATTTCTAACTCTTAGTGGATTTTGTCTGGCGTCTTCCGCGGTCCAGGCTGCTCAAATCGCACTTTTCATGAACGGCGCCTACGTCGATATCGACGACGAGGGCGAGCTTTGCGAAGCCGAAGCCAATAATCTTCAAATAACGATCGATTCGCTCGGCGTCCACACGTTAACTACTTTCACCGGCATCACCGACGCGGACTTCACGGCGGCCTTGACTGGGCAACAGGTGCTGGTTATCCCGGAGCTTGAAGAAGGCGATCTGGCCGCCGACCTTAGCCCCGAGGCCTTCGATGTCATTAGCGAGTTCGTTGACCAAGGCGGCAGGCTCCTGGTTTTCGCTAGCGGGTCCGAGACTCAAGATTTGCTAAACGGTCTTTTCGGATTTTCGCTCGACATCGACGGTCCTACCGGCGATGCCTCGAAAACGGCCGAAGCCACCGGAACTATTTTTGAGGATGGGCCGACGACGATTCCCCCCAACAACGGCACTGACGCGATCTTTGTCCCCTCGCTTCCGGCGGAGGCCATCAATATTTACAATGTCAGCGATGGCCCCGACGAGGGTTCCATGCTCGCCATCTTGCCCTTCGGATCCGGCGAGGCAATTTTCTTCGGCTGGGATTGGTACGGCTCAGTTCCTCCGGGCGGACCTGGCGACGATTGCGATGGTGGTTTAGACGGCGGCTGGCAGTCCTTGCTCGCCTCGGCGCTTGGTGAGCCAAATCCAACTCCAGTGCCGACGCCCACTCCGACTCCGACGGCCGAGCCCGATTCCGACGGCGACGGTGTTGCCGACGCTGACGACAATTGCCCGATCGATGACAACGCCGACCAGGACGACAGCGACGGCGACGGGATCGGCGACGAATGCGATCCGACGCCCAGCGATTTCGAGCTTGGCGGCGGCGGTTGCTCGCTCCAGAGCCGTGGCTCGAGCGCCACGATCTTCGGTTTTAGCGGGCTTCTCCTCGCCGCCGGTGCGGCTTGGGCTCTGCGCAGGCGTTCGGTCTAACTCGACGATAGTTTGACAAGGCCCCGGCTTTTCGGTCGGGGCTTTTTTTCGCAAAAAATAGCTTTGCTTTTCGTCGCCGGTTTCCTATCCCATGGCTGGGCTCGGATATGATCAAGGAGTGTATCATGTCCTCAGGCCTTCGTTCTTGGACCCTTTGGGTCGGTTCCCTGCTATTTTTTCTTCTCTTCACCTCTAATGTCTCGGCCCAGAGCCCCGGCGAATTGACCATCGACAAGACGGTCCCCTTTTCGGTCATCACGGTCGGCATCGACTTCGACTACAGCATCGTGGTCGAAAACACTGGTGACGGCGATTTGTTGAACGTCGTGGTCAGCGACACGCTTCCGTCCGAGCTCAGCCAGACCGGCGCGGCCACCACCACTCAGGGAAGCTGCTCCGGAACCGGCACGGTCACTTGCAATTTAGGAACCCTGGCCGGCACCACCTCGGTGACCATCACGATCCCGGTCGAGCTCATCTCAGTCGGCGACGGAACGGTTGAAAACACCGCCAGCGCCACGACGACCACCACTCAGGATACCACCGACGATTCCGACACCGTCGAATTCACCACCGACGCCGCCGACGGACAAGACGTCAGCATCACCAAGACCGCCGATCCGACGATCGTGACCTCAGGGGCCCAGCAGGTCACCTACACCCTGACGGTCAACGCGGCCAACATCGACGCCATCGCCTTGAGCCCCCAGGTGGTCGATGACATTCCCGCGCCCTTTAGCCTGGTTTCGGTGAATTTGGTGTCGGGCTCCGGCTCCTGCGTCACCGCCGATCCCGTCGTCTGCGACCTCGACGATCTATTTCCGAGTGGCCAAGCCGTCATCGAGATCGTCGTCCAGGTTAGCCCGGTCGCCGGCTTTCCGACCGGTTGCACCGATTCGGTCAACACCGCGACCGTCACCATCTTGAACGACATCGACACCTCGAACAATGAGGCCAGCGCGACCGTTCAGGTCGGTTCCGATTGCGGCGCGACACCGACTCCAACGCCGACCGCGACGAATAGCCCCGAGCCCACCGAGAGCCCTGACGGCGGCGGCAACAACATCCCGACGGGTTTTCTGCTCGAAGGCGGCGGCTGCGGCCTGACGGCGGGCGGTTTTGCTTCGGGACTCGGCTGGGGCTGGAGCGCCCTCGGCATGGTGGCTTTGGCGGTTTTTCGCCGATTCCGCGCTTAAATTAATCGACATCGCCTATCAGCCCCCGGAGCCAGCTTCGGGGGCTTTTTTGCGGTTGACTTTATATTCCAAGGCCTTAAAGAGACCATCGGCCTTCGGGCCAGACGGTGGGCGTAGCTCAATGGTCGAGCACTGGGTTGTGGTCCCAGGGGTTGAGGGTTCGAGTCCCTTCGCCCACCCCATTTTTGAAATTGAATAGAGATTGCGCCGTTAGCTCAGCTGGATAGAGCATCAGGCTTCGAACCTGAGGGTCGGGAGTTCGAATCTCTCACGGCGCGTTTGAATTAAAAGTTTCCCCGGGTGATTAGCTCAGTTGGTAGAGCAGCTGACTCTTAATCAGCGGGTCGCAGGTTCGACCCCTGCATCACCCACAGAAGGCCGCGTCTTAGGATGCGGCCTTTTTTATTTTAGAAATAAGATCGCCAGGGCGAGGAGGGCGGGCATGGCTTGGATGAAGAAGATTCTTTTGCTCACCGTCGCCGCGCTGAAGATCCCGGCAATCGCGACGCAGCTCAGAAAAAATAAGCGGATGTAAAAGGCCCAGTCGACCGGGCAAATTCCCCAAATTAAACCGGCTGCCAGGAAGCCATTATAAAGCCCCTGATTGGCCGCCAAGACCGCCGAGCTGTCGGCCTTCTCTTGGCTCATCCGAAAAGTCTTCAGCCCGATCGGTTTCCGCCAGAGAAACATCTCCAAAACTAGAAACCAAAGATGAAGCGCTGCGATCAAGGCGAGCAGGACTTTCAGCAAGATTTCCATGGCCTCGAGTTTAGGCTCTAAAGGTTTAATCCCAAAGAGATTTATCCATTTCGGTGGATTTCCGGTCCCACAGGCCTTAGGAGATATGAAGAAAATGCTCGCGAGGCTGCTAAAAATCGCCGCTGCTTTGAGTTTGCTGGTGGCCGTTCGGGCCGGAGCCGCTCCGACCGCGGCCCTGAGCTGGGCCGATTGCGTCCGGGAGGCCGCGGTCGGCAATCCCCAGCTTCACGCCGCCCAGGAGAACGTTCGCCGTTCCCAAGCCCTGGTCGGCGCGGCCCGCAGCGATTTCTTTCCGACCCTCACTCCCTTCACCGGATACAATGTCTCCAACAGCTCGAGTTTTAGGACCTCGCCCAATCCCGACGATCCCACCGTCGAAGTCGATATCGGAGCCCGGCGCCAATTCGAATATGGGGTCAACCTCAACCAGAATATCTTTTCGGGTTTCGCCACCAAGTCGGCCTATCAAGGCAGCAAGGCCGAGGTTCGGGAATTCCAAGCGGCTTACGAGGCGACTCGAGCCCAGGTGAGCTTCGATCTCAAGACCGCCTTCGCCCGGTTGCTCTTCGCCCAGGAGCAGCTTGGGGTGGTGAAGAAGATCGTCGAGCGGCGGCAGGAGAACGTTCGTTTCGTCGAGCTGCGCTTCGACGTCGGCCGCGAGAACAAGGGCTCGGTGCTCCGCAACCAAGCTCTGCTCGAGCAGGCCGAATACGATCTGGCCCAGACTCAACGTTCGGTGCGGGTCGCCCAGCGTGAGCTGGCCAAGGCATTGGGCCGGAACTACGAGACGGCCTATGAAAACCTGCGGGTCAAGGGCAGCTTCGACACCGATTTTCCAAAGGCGGCGCCCGATTTCAGCCTGATCACTTACGAACACCCCGATCACCGCCAGGGCGAGGCCCAAGTCAGCGGCGCCAAGGCCGACGTCGGGGTGGCCAAGTCCAATTATTATCCCTCCATCGACGCCGATGCTTCGGTCTCCCAGGAAAAGCTCAACTCCCAGCCTTGGCAGAACATTTGGTCGGTGGGAGCCAATTTGACCTATCCCTTCGCCACCGGCGGCGGCGACATCTATCAGGTGAAGGCGGCCCAGGCCGAGCGGCGGCGGATCGAGCACAACCTCCGCAACACCGACAACGACGTCGGCTTAAAGCTGCGCCAGGCCTACACCGATTTCAAAGATGCGGTGCAGAACATCGCGGTTCAGGAAAAATTCTTGCAGTCGGCGGCGACCCGGGCCGAGATCGGCCGCAGCCAGTACGCCAACGGCCTCATCTCCTATCAAGATTGGGACTTGGTCGAGAACGACCTGATCAATTCTCAGCGGACCATCCTCGAAACCCGGCGCGACGCCCTCATCGCCGAGGCCAATTGGGAATTGGCTCAGGGCAAAGGAGCGATTCCATGATGCGGAAGAAAAGCTTTTGGCTGGTCCTGATCCTG
This sequence comes from bacterium, assembly GCA_044869875.1. GTDB lineage: Bacteria > UBA10199 > UBA10199 > DSSB01 > DSSB01 > DATEDP01. The sequence goes on from JBIOXX010000374.1 coordinate 6,393, forward strand.
CTGGCCGGCGCCGCCGTTTTCGCCTGGTTTTGGTTCCAAAAAAAGGAAACGGAGCCGCTCTACCGCGTCGCCGTCCTGGAGCGTGGCACGGTCGAAACCAGCGTGCTGGCCACGGGCGTCGTTTACCCGGAGAACCGGCTGGAGCTCAAGCCGCCCATCGCCGGCCGGGTCGAGAGCATCCTGGTGGAAGAGGGTCAGCAGGTCCAACAAGGCCAGGTCTTGGCTTGGCTCAGTTCTTCGGAACGTGCGGCCCTGCTCGACGCCGCCCGAGCCAAGGGCCCGGAGGAGCTGGCCCGCTGGGAAACGCTGTTCAAGCCCACGCCGCTGCTCGCCCCGCTCAACGGCCTCATCATCGTGAAGAGCGTCGTGCCGGGTCAAGTGGTGGCGGCCACCGACGTCGTCCTGGTCATGTCCGACCACCTCATCGTCAACATCCAAGTCGACGAAACCGACATCGGCCAGGTCAAGCTGGGCCAGCCGGTCGAAATCACGCTAGACGCCTACCCTGGCGTCTCCATCGAAGGCGCGGTGAAGCGCGTCGCTTTCGAGTCGAAGATCGTCAATAACGTTGTCATCTACGAAGTGTGGGTCCTGCCCAAGCGCGTTCCCGACTTCATGCGCAGCGGAATGACGGCCAACGTGAAATTCATGGTCGAAAGGCGCGAGAACGTCGTCATCCTGCCGGCCGAGGCCCTGCATAAAGAAGGAAAGCGAAACATCGTCATGGTGCCCAATCCCCAAGATCCCCCATTGCCGCTGACCAAGGAAGTCCAGGTCGGCTTGAGCGACGGCAAGCGAGTCGAAGTCTTGTTGGGCTTGGTTCAGGGTGACCAGGTCTTGATTCCGGTGCTGCCCAAGATCGGCCAGAGCGCGCCGGCGGCCGCCAATCCCTTCTCGCCTTTTCCGGGCGGGCGCCGATGATCGAAATCCACGACCTCCGCAAGATCTATCAGATGGGCGAGGTTGAGGTGCAGGCGCTCCGCGGCGTCTCGCTCAAGATCGAAGCCGGCGAGTTCGTCGCGATCATGGGACCCTCGGGCTCGGGCAAGTCGACGATGCTCCAGATCTTGGGGCTGCTCGACGTGCCGACCTCCGGATCCTTCAAGCTCTTCGGCCAGGAGGTTTCCAAGCTCAACGAAGAGGAGCTAGCCGCTCTCCGGGCCCAGAGCATTGGCTTCATCTTTCAACAATTCAATTTATTGGCGCGTACCACGGCCTTCGAGAACGTCTCATTGCCTTTGCTCTATTCGAGCCACCACGCCGACCCCGAACGCGCCAAAGAGCTGCTGAAAGAAGTCGGCTTGGGCGACCGTTTCGATCACAAGCCCAACGAGCTTTCCGGGGGCCAGCAGCAAAGGGTTGCGATCGCCCGAGCCCTGATCAACGATCCGCCGATCATCCTGGCCGACGAGCCCACCGGCAACCTCGACTCCCAGAGCGAGAAGGAAATTTTAAAGATCCTCAAGGACCTGAACGCCCAGGGCAAGACGGTGATCATCGTCACTCACGAGGGGGAGATCGGCGAGCAGGCCGATCGGGTGATCCGGATGCGCGACGGCCAGATCCAGTCCGACGATCGATTCAAGGCCGGCGCGGTTCGGCCGGCGGCGACCCAAGCCCGGCCGCCGCTCAAAAAATCCAAGAGCTTCCTCTCGAGCTTGAACCCGCTCGAGACCGCCCAGCACTTCCGTCAGGCCTTCCGAGCGCTCTTGGCCAATAAGGTCCGCTCCGGCCTTTCGCTCCTCGGCATCTTGATCGGCGTCGGTTCGCTGATCGCGATGCTGGCGTTGGGCGAGGGCGCCAAGGCCTCGATCGAAACCCGGCTCTCTTCGCTCGGCACCAACTTGCTCTCACTGCGGCCCGGCTCGCGCCGCAGCATGGGCGTGGCTTTGGAGAGCGGGGCGGTGACCCGGCTGACTTCGGAGGACGCCAAGCAGATCCAAGAGGAATTGCCGGAGGTGAATCGGGTTTCCTCCACGGTCAGTGGCCGGGCCCAAGTGACTTTCGGCGGCAACAACTGGAACACCCAGGTTCAGGGTTCGAGCCCGGCCTATGCCGAGATGCGGGCCTCCCAGCCGGTGATCGGCCGCTTCTTCACCGAGGAAGAGAACAAGCAGAGGGCGCGGGTCGCCGTCCTCGGCCAGACCGTCGTCCGCAATCTCTTTGGAGGAGCCAGCCCGCTGGGCGAATACATCAAGATCAACAAGGTGAGTTTTCAAGTCATCGGCGTCCTGCCCGAAAAAGGAGCCTCGACCTTTCGCGACGAGGACGACACCATCCTCATCCCGCTCACCACCGCCATGCACCGGCTGCTCGGCAAAGACTACGTCGACAGCATCGACATCGAGGTCAAGACGCCGGAGGCGATGGAGCAAGCCCAGAAAGCGATCAAGGATTTGATCGTCAAGAGCCGCCGCCTGCCGCCCTCGCAGCAGGAGGACGCCTTCCAGATCCGCAACATGGCCGAGATTCAATCGGCCCTCTCCGAGACCAGCCGGACCATGTCGGTGCTCTTAGCCACCATCGCGGCGATCTCGCTCTTGGTCGGCGGCATCGGCATCATGAACATCATGCTGGTCTCCGTCACCGAGCGCACCCGCGAGATCGGCCTGCGCAAGGCGGTGGGTGCCAAGCGCAGCGACATCTTGGTGCAATTTCTCATCGAGGCCGGCGTGGTCAGCCTGATCGGCGGCCTTTTGGGAATCACCGTCGGCTGGACGGCGACCTGGGCGATGAGCCGCTTCGCCGGCTGGACGGCGGAGGTCTCGCCGAACGCGGTGCTGCTGGCCATTGGCTTTTCGGCCGCGGTGGGAATCCTGTTCGGGCTCTGGCCGGCGCAGAAGGCCTCGCGCTTGCATCCCATCGAGGCGCTGCGCTATGAATGAGGCGGGACCTCGGCGTGTTTCGGAAACAACTACCCTGGAGCCGCGCCGATAAAATGGGCATTGCGGGAAAAGAGGGCACTCCATGACAATTGACTGGAAATTGGTCTCCAACGAAATTCAGATTTACCGCCGCTATGCCTGCTGGGACGATAAGCCGGGCCTCTCATTGAGCGACGTCGCCGAGTTGCAGAAAAATCAGCCAAGCCTTTTTCACGACACTCTCGAAGCTTACCAAAGGCTGGAGCCCACGGCGTCGGATCCGTCTCCAGTTCGGCTTTTTCGCGATCATTATTTAGGCATTGGAGGAGTCCATTTGTTGAAGGCCGTCGGGCTGGGAGTGAGGCAGGCCTTGAATTTGCCGCCGGCGAAGGGCGCGCCCTCCGTTCACGAGCCCGACCCAAGTTTGCGGCTCGATTCCTTGGGATTCTTCCAGATCTTCTCCGGAAAGCGGCCCGATGAGTCCGATCTCTCCAGAATGAAATCTTCGCTTTTAGAATTTTTTCGGGAGCAAGAGGCGCCTCTGTACCCGTCGGAACTGCGGTTGGGAATCCGGCAAATTCCGTTTTCCGGAGGGACCGCCTTCGCCTACACGATCAACTTCTTTCCGTCGACGAAATGCCCACCCCCTGTGATGCCGAATAGTTGAGCATCTGGCGTCAACCATTTGGATGATTTTGCGGCAGCTCTCAGTCTGGACTGACGTAACCAATTTGGATGATTTTTGCGTCGGCCCGTCGCCTGTAATTGACAGGCAAAAAAGTTGCCGCTAACCTTCTTTAAAGTTAAGCCACAAAATTTCAAGAACAGGGCCGGGGGGCTTCATGAAAATTGGGATCCGAGGGGCAGGCAACCCTCGCGTGTTCGTCATCAACCTTGACCGGGATACGACGAGAATGGCGGAGGTCGCCAAGAACCTAAGCTCAATGGCCGTGTCGTTCGAGCGTTGGCCCGCAACCGACGGGAAGGCGCTCGTCACATCTGAGGAACAGCCTTGCGATGTTGATATTTGCGGATTCGGCCCATGGGCTGCCGGCGAAGTTGGGTGCGGTGCAAGCCATATTCGTCTTTGGCGGCATATCGTCGAGCAGGAGATTCCGTGGGCGGTCGTTCTTGAGGACGACGCGCGTCTGTGTTCACCTATTCCCGCAAACATTGGGGACTGGGACCTGCCCCTCGATGCCGATATCGTGCTCCTCAACGACCGCTCGTTGGCTGGAACCGTTCGACATCCCGGCCAGCAATTCTCCTATGGGGATGTGTCGGGTGGCGCTGGCACCGACGGCTACATGATCAGTCTGGCTGGAGCGAGAAGGCTGCTCACGGTGACCCGCCCATTGTCAAACCCGCTCGACTTCCAAATGTATGCACACTTCACATCGGTTCAGATCGCGGACCAATATCCGTTCTTTTGGAGGCTGCCACGCAATCCGAGGGCCGGGCACGTCGGACTTGTCGCATACCGGATCTTGCCGGCTCTAGTAACGCATCCAGGCATTGATTCGACTATCGGAAACC
>JBIOXX010000375.1:0-2712 GCA_044869875.1 bacterium
CTTGGAGCTCGGCGGGATGAAGCTGGGCGGCTTCGCTTCCTCGTCCTTGGCCCGAGGGGTCTTGGGCGGTTCCAACGTTTCGCCGCTGGCCCAAGGACTCTTTCATCAAAGCGGAATGTTCGGCGGCATTTTGCTCGGTCAGCGTTTCGAAGAGCTGGTCGGCCTGCGCTCGGCGGTTTCGACCTCTTCGCGCCTGATCGATGCCCTGGGCTTGCTGATTAACTTCAACATCGCCGGTCGCCTGACCCAAACCGTGCTGGGCGAGGGTTTCCGGAGTTGGGAGCGGAGCGTCGAGCTACAGACCCAGGGGCTCTCGCGGCCGCGGCCGACTTTTTTTCCAGGTGGAATGGGCAATCTCTTTGGCGCCCGGATTCCGGCCCTGGCTATGGCCGGAGCCGGAAGAGGCGAACCTGGTCCGGTCGGGCCTCAGGTTCTGATGATGAAAGGCGAGGGCCGCGGCTCGGCCGATCGATTGCCGCCCATGATCGAGTTCAGCCTCCTCAACATGAGGAATTCCGACCCTGCGGTTTGGGAGAGCCATCTGGCCCATTTGGAATTCGTCCTCGCCGAGGCCAAGCTTCCGGCCCGGGAATACGTCGCGCTTTACGGCCGGCTTCAGGCCGAGCTTGGCGAGAACAACAATCTGTTCAATGGGAAAGTCGCATCGACTCTCAGCGAGTTACTCACCCGAGTGCCAATGGATCGACCCGGTCCGCGCCTGCTCTTCGATCGAATGATCCATATCGATCGCTTCCCCGATCACAGCCTCGGCGATACCCTGGCTTCTTGGGCCCGAAACCCCAGCCTCGAATCGCACAATCGTCGCCGGATGCTTCAATTGACCGAGGATATCTTCAGCGACCAACCGCGGGACTACGGCGAGGAGGCCTTGGCCTTCCTCGCTTCCAATTGGCATCGGTTCAGCGGCGAAGGTAGAGTTTTCCGGAGGGCGGTCGACTCCGCTCTCCATTTCATCCACGAAAACGACGCTTGGTTTGCCCTCGACGGCCTGCTTTTGGCCCGGCTGGCCCTGCTCGATCCCGAGACCGGCGTCCAGAGCCGCGACTTGATCTTCAACCAACTGCAATCGACCTTACACGGTTATGACTTGCACAGCGCTCAACGGGTGAAAGTGATGGAAACCCTCGAAGAGCTGGCGCGGCGTGAGGACATCAACGAAGAACAGCGCGAAGCCTTCCTTTCGCGTTTGTCGGTCTGGCGCAACGAGTTCCTCCATTTCAACCTCAAGAATGCGATTCAAAATCGAGTCAGCCATCACGCCGAGTTGGCCTATCTCATCACTCAAGATTACGTCACGCAGCCGGAGAAGCGGCGCTTCGCCCAGGCCTGGCAACGAGCTTTTTTCGAAGCCCCTCCCGCTTCCCAGGCTTATTCGATGATGATCGGCGACGCCCTCCGCTATCTCGGCGAGCCTCGCTTGACGCCGGAATTGCGCCGAGCCTTCGTCGTTCCCTTGCTCAAAGCGCTCAATGATTCCGTCGATCAGAAAATCCGGCCTTTCGAGCGCCATGTCCACTTCATGAATCAGAAATTCCTCATCGAGAGGATCACCGGGCTTCCCGAGGAAGAGCGGATCGGGCTGGCCAACCAGCTCATCGACGATCTGGGCCGCCGCGACGGTCGGGCCGAGCAGGCCAGCATTCTGATCAGCACCTTGGCCGGCTTGATGAATCCCACTCCCGAGCTGAGCGAGCGCTTAAATCAAGCCGCCGAAGCTTCCCACAGCTCTCAAGCGCGGGAAATCGCCCGCGAAATCCTCGACCATTGGCAGTCGCTCAACTAGGCAGGGCCGCAATGGCCTCGGCCCGCTCGCTCGTGGTGGGATGGCTGTAGTGATAGAAACTGTACCAGGGATGGGGCGTCAGGTTACTGAGGTTGTCCCGGGAGAGCTTGACCAGCGAAGACACCATCCCGGCCCGGTCGCCGTTGACTTCCACCGAAAACCGATCGGCTTCGTACTCATTGCGCCGCGATATCCATTGGAAGATCGGATTGAAGGGGAAGGCGAAGACCGAGCTGAGCAGGCCGAAGAGGACGAAGCCGACCGGCAGGCTGGGCTCGGGCACGCCGAAGGCCTGGAAGAAAGTCGGCCAGCCCAGACAGAGGCTCAGCAAATAAAGCGAAAGCAAAGTAGTTGCCGAAGAGAGCAGCAGGCCCTTGAGGATGTGGCGGCGTTTGTTGTGGCCCATTTCGTGGGCGATCACCGCCACGATTTCGTCCGAGGAAAGGCTCTTCAACAAGGTGTCGAAGAGGACGATCCGCCTGGTCCGGCCCAGCCCGGCGAAGAAGGCGTTGGAATGGGCCGAGCGCCGCGAGCCGTCGATGGTGAAGATCCCCGCCATCTTGAATTTCACCTTGGCGGCCAAGTCGCTGAGCTTCGATTTGAGCTCGCCCTCGGGCAGCGGGCTGAACTTGTAGAAGAGCGGCGCGAAGAGCACCGGAAAGAGCGCGGCGGTCAATAGCTGGAAGGCCATCAGGACTCCCCAGGCCGCCAACCACCAATAAGCCCCCAAAGTCGGGACCAGCCAGAAGATCAAGGCCAGGAGCGGGACGCCCAAAACCAGCGAGAGCAGCAGGCCCTTGAGCTGATCGAGGACGAAGGTTCCGAAGCTCATCCGATTGAAGCCGAATTTCTCCTCGAGCACGAATTGGCGGTAAAGGCTGAAAGGGAGATGGACCAGGTAGATCAAC
>JBIOXX010000376.1:0-4025 GCA_044869875.1 bacterium
GGCGCTCACCTTGAACGAGAAGCATCTCTTCAAGAAGCAGATGTTCAACGCCTTCGGCGAGCTCCTCCAGATCACCGAGGACGAAAACGACTGGGCGGTCGAGCAGGGCTGGAAGGCCTTGGACCGCTTGGATCAGACGCTCCAAGCCAAGGGCCGCCAAATCCTCGACGACGCCGAGGCCAACAACAAGATGGTCCTGCTGCTCTTGGGCCGGCCCTACCACGTCGATCCGGGCATGAACCACGACGTGCTCGAGGAGTTCCAGGCCCGCGGTTATCCGGTGCTCTCGATGCGCTCCCTGCCTCGGGATCCCGAATACCTGGCCAAGCTCTTCAAGACCGACGTCGCCGCCGGCCGCGACCCGCTCGACATCACCGACGTCTGGCCCGAGAACTACAGCTCGAACAGCGCCCAAAAAGTTTGGGCCGCCAAGTTCGCCGGCCGCCATCCCAACATCGCGGTCTTGGACCTCTCCAGCTTCAAGTGCGGCCACGATGCGCCGACCTACGGCATCATCGACAAGATCATCAGCACCAGCAACACGCCCTACTCGGCGCTCCACGACATCGACGCCAACAAGCCCGGCGGGTCGATCCGGATCCGAGTCAAGACTTACGCCCATTCCTTGAGCCTTCGCGAAGAAGCCCTCGAGGACTTGGCAAAAAAACGAGAAGAACTGCGTCGGCGCCTCGAAGAAAAGCGCGCCGAGCTCAATCAAATGAAAAGCGAAGAGGAGGCAAACTATGCCGCAGCCGTCTAACCAGCCCTCGTCCAACAACTCCGCCCCGATCTCGGCTATCGAAGCCGAGTTGGAGCGTTTCGAGCAAGAAGAGCGCGAGCGCCTCGGTCTCACCGACGCCCCCAAGCAGAATCAGTGGAAGGACACGATCAACCGCGCCTTCTTCGCCGACCAACGGGCCCACACCAAGGTCTTGGTCTCAGGACTCACGATGGCCCACGACATGTTCGTCCAGGCCGGCTTGGAAGGTCTTGGCTACACGATCCAAGCTCTGGACTGCCCGGATAACGAAGCCCTCCAGTTGGGCAAGGAATTCGGTAACCGCGGCCAATGTAACCCGACCTATTTCACGGTCGGCAACTTGGTGAAGCACTTGGTTAACCTCCGCGACAAGGAAGGTTGGAAGACCGAGGACATCGTCAACAAGCATGTCTTCCTCACCGCCGGCGGCTGCGGTCCTTGCCGCTTCGGCATGTACGTCACCGAGTACCGCAAGGCCCTGCGCGACGCCGGTTTCGAAGGCTTTCGGGTCATGCTCTTCGAGCCCAACGGCGGCATGCACCAGGCCACCGGCCAAGAAGTCGGTCTCAAGATGGACAAAGACTTCTTCCTCACCTTGGGCAAGGCGATCTTCGTCGGCGATGCGCTCAATGCCATCACCTACCGGATTCGGCCCTACGAAGTGGAGAAGGGTTCGACCGACATCGCGGTCAACCAGTGCCGCGAGCTCATCATGGGCGCCCTCAAGGCGAAGAAGAAATTGCTCCGCACTCTCTGGGCTTGCCGCAAGATCCTCCAAGCCGTGAAGGTCGACAAGACCCTGGTCAAGCCCAAGGTCAGCATCATCGGCGAGTTCTGGGCCATGACCACCGAAGGCGAAGGCAACTATCGTCTTCAGCGTTTCCTCGAGGAAGAGGGCGCCGAGGTCGAAATCCAATTGATCGCCGGCTGGATCCTCTACAACGTTTGGCAGTCTCGGGTGGATACTCGTAGCCGCATGGTGCTCAAGGGCGCCGACGAAGGGACCCGCAAGGGACTCAAGACGACCCAAACCACCAAGCGCTTCCTGACCCTTTGGGTCGCCGAGAAAGCGGTTCGCGCGACCTTCAAGACCTTCGCTTTCTGCTTGGGCTTGAAGAATTACAAGCTGCCCAACATGGAAGAGAATGCCAAGGTCGCCTCCGACCATTACAACACCGAGCTCCGTGGCGGCGAAGGCCACATGGAAGTCGGCAAGCTGATCCAGAATGTCATCCACAAGAAGGCTCACATGACGATTTCGGTGAAGCCCTTCGGTTGCATGCCCTCGAGCGGCGTCTCCGACGGCGTCCAATCAATCATCACCGAAAAATATCCCGAAGCCATCTTCCTGCCGATTGAGACCACCGGCGACGGCGCGGTCAACGTCTACAGCCGCATCCAGATGATGCTTTTCAAGGCCAAGCGGGTGGCCGAGGAGGAATACAAGCAGGTCCTCGACCAAAAGCACCTGACCGTTGAGCAGCTCAAGCAACGGCTCTCCAAGAAGCCCAAATTCCAGCAGGCCACCCAATATAGCCCCCACGTGGTGGCGGGCACGGCGGCCAATCTGCTCTACGAAGTGGCTTAAAAAACGGAAACCGTACAGATATCAAAGGCCCCGGTCCAAAGCCGGGGCTTTTTTATGGCAATAAGCCTTCCCAGTCCCCCCTCCGAGGGTTTATAAATTGAGGGCAAACCCAAGCCAGGAGCGCCTCGTGAGTCGCCGCCGTCAGAAAATCCGGGAAAATTTTCAGCAATATTTACGCTATTACATTCCTCCCAGAATTCCCGATCGCTCGCCTCCGATGGGCGGCTCGGAAACGGATACGGTCCACGCCGACCGAGGCAGCGTTTCGATCAGCGCCGGCAACACCATGGCCGAGATTTCGGGCGGCTTCGTTCGCGATCAGCCCCAACTCCGCTTAATTGTCCGCGACGCCCGGGGAAATTTTTGGGCCTTGAATGTCCAGCCCAACGCGCCCGATATGGGGCCCGGCGGGGTGATGCCCCACGATTTTCCGATGGATCCCAAATTGCTGGGGATGCTCTTGGGTGAAGAAATGGCGGCGGCCCATTCGGCTTCTTCCTCCGCTGCGACCCAATCGAATCCAGCTCAGGCCAATGCCGCAGCCAATGCAAGCCAGACGGCTCAAGCCGCTCAACAAAATTCGCCGCTTTGGGTCCGGATCCCTCCGGGTCAGCCCGGCCAGGAGCTCTTGGAAACCATCGCCCGACTGGTGTCGCCGACCGGCACTCTTTCCCAAGATGGTTTAAAGGCCTTGCTCAACAGCCCCCAATTCCAAGCGCTTTTTCAAGGTGGCCAATTAACCCAGGGGGCCAGCCAGATGTTTTCGCTCAACATGCTGGTCGGAGTCCTGATTCCGCCCAGCCTGCTCGCGGCCAATCCCGAGCTGACCAAGGCTTTGTTGGTGGCCCAGGGCCTGCCGCCCGGCTTGATTCAAAACATTCCCGATCGGGCCATCGCCGGAGCGCTTCAAGCTTTGCTCCAGACCAGCCAAAACGCCGGCCAGAATCCGCTGCATTTCTTGCAAGCGGTGGCCAGCGCCCTGACCCTCGCCGGGACGCCGGTCCAAGAGGTTCAGAATCTCCTGATGCAGCTTTTGGACGCGGCCAAGCGCCAGGGCATCGCGCTGCCCGGCGGCAAGGAAATCACTCCCGACATGCTCAAGGCTTTGGCGGCGAAGATGATGGCCAGCAATAATCCCCAGCTCCTCGGCCTCAACCAGATGGTGCAGGAGAATTTCGGCCAGGGCTTGGCCCAGATCTTCAATGCCTTCATCCGAGTTTTCATGGGCGGCGCTATGATGCAGGGCCAGCAGATGTGGCCCCAGGCCGTGCCCAACGAGCGGATGCTGGCCGAATTGGGCGGGCTCTTCGGCGCTCTCGGCAGCAAGCAGGCTCAGCGCAAAGACGAGAAGCGCCGTTCCAAAAAACAGGCTCGCAAGGAGCTGCGGATCGACGATCCGGCTTTCCAACGGGTCGAGCGCAAGGATGACATCGCCGACGAATCGCAGCAAGAGGGCGGCGAGCTCGAAGCCGAGGACGAAGAAGACTTGGTTGCCGAAGCAGCCGAGGCAGGCTCGTCGGAAATGGATTCGATCTTCATCGAAGTCGACGAGTCCTAACCCGACGCTATAAGTCTTGCTCGAAAGACCGAGCATAACCCGTCATTTCCAAATAACCTTTCGACTTCACTTCGCGGGCGCCGGAGCGGCCGGAGATCTCGGCGCTCCCTTCCCAGTAG
>JBIOXX010000377.1:0-2211 GCA_044869875.1 bacterium
GTTGGAGCCCCACCGGCAGTTGGAGCCAATCCAAGCGCCCGAAAAGCCCCAAGAAACCGACCGTGGCGTAGACGTTGATCCCGCTGGTCCAGGCACTGCCGAGCATCAAGCTCAAAGTGGAAATCGAGTCCATCAAAGCCTTTGGTACTCTTCTTGGAAGATTCTGTAAATATCCGGATCGAGGAGGACGATTTCGACCCTTTCGAGCCGCGGCGCTTCCGGCAGGAGGCGGATGATCTCGCTGAGCATGATTTCGGCGCAGCGTTGGGGATCGAAGTCGGCCACGCCGGTGCCGATGGCCGGAAAGGCGATGGAGAGGAGGTTGAGCTCGGCGGCCCGCAGCAGCGAGTTCTTGACCGAGTCGTAGAGCGACTCCTCGGTGGTCGGATCATCGAAGCTCATGCTGGCGGCATGGATGATGTACTTGGCTTTGAGCTCGCCGCCGCCGGTGACGGCGGCTTGACCCCTTTCGACCGGGCCAACCTCATCGCACTCTTCTTGAACCTTGGGCCCGCCCTTCTTGCGGATCGCCCCGGCGACGCCCGAGCCTAGCCAGAGATCGGTATTGGCGGCATTGACGATGGCGTCGCTTCCGCTTTCCGTGATGTCACCCTGGAGTATATGGATCTTGCCCTTCACCGACATGCATTCGAATATTAAAAAGCGGGGGAATATTCGTCAATCGCAACCATTTTGACCCCTCCGCGATAAGGGCCCATCCTTTTCATGACGATCGACGCTCCAACCTTTCGCCGGCCCCTGGCTGGAATTGAGCTGGACCGCGCCTTGAGCGGTTTGGCCGGCGGTGCCTTGCGCGAAAGGCGCTCCCTCGAAAGGGAGCGCGACCCCCTTCTGTACAGTGAAAGCCTGCTTTCCTTGGCCGGCCGCGAGGAGCGGGCCAACCGTCCCGAGCTGGCCACCCGAATTTATGCCGAAATGCTCCAGTCCCCCGATACGCCGCCTGCGCTGCGCGACAGGGCCGGCCGCCGCTTAGCCGCCTGGCGTGGCGAAGGCGAGATCGGTGACCGAGCCGAAGTCCTGTTAAGCCGCTTTACCCAGGAGCTTTTCGAACCGACCTCGCTCTTCGCGATGGGCGTCGCCGGCACCGCCTTTCGGATGGGCCGTTTTCTCAGCCTGGCCCGCTTGGCCGCCAGTCCGACGGCCAACTTTTTCACCCGGGGCCTGGGTGCCCGGGCCCTCGCCGGCTTGACCGGCTTCGGCGTCGAAGCCCTGGCCTTTCCCCTGGCCGGCCGCTTGGGAAATCTGGCCCTCGGCCGGCAGCAGACTTGGACCGTCTCGGCCCTGGGCCGGGAAACGGCTTCGAGCTTCTTGTTCTTGGGCGCGCTCCGCGCCGGCGGTTTTGTCGCTGGCCACGTCGGCTCGCGGACCTGGTTGCGGCCACTGGCTCAGCAGGCCGGGATGTTCGGCGGGATTCTCTTGGGCCAGGAGCTGGAAGTGAGAGCCGGACTCCGGGAGAGGACGAACTCCAGCATTGCGCTGGTCGATGGCCTAGCAAGCCTTTTCCAGTTCAACGCCGCCGGCCGCTTGAGCCGAAGCTTGACGAGCGAAGGCTTGCGAAACTGGGAACGGGCGATTGAGGTTCGAAGCGCGGCCTTGGAGTCTCCGCCTCTAATTCCCCCCTTTGGAAAAGGGGGGCTAGGGGGGATTTTTCCCGAGCCACTTCTCGCCGGCATTGCCGAACGATCCAACCGACCCCCCGATCCCCTGGGTCCCGACCGCGTCTACATGTCCAAGGACGGAGAGGGCGGCGGCGGTCGGTCGACCGCGGAGATTTTTATGCGGGCCGCGACCCTCCGAATTCAAATCACGCCTCAAGATGCTTGGGCCCGGCGCGAAAACTTGACTCGGGATTATCTGGAGCTGATTTCTCAATTGCCGACCGGCAAGGCTTCGAGCCTTGAAGAGATATTGCTGGGAGTGGAGATGCTCGGGACTTGGACCTCCTCTTCGAACCATTTTCTCCAATCGATCGGCCACCGCTTTTATGCCCAGGCTTGGCGGATCCTTCGCGATAAATACAGCCACGTCGAGACCAATTTCAACTTAGAGCAAAGAATCCTCACCAATACTATTTTACACCGGCAGCTCATCGCCGAGGGGACCAATGCCGGTTTCCTGCGAAATGCGGTCAAGGCTTCGCCGGCCATCGTCTCGCTCCTCCACCACCATCGGCTGGCCTTGCAAGAAGGC
>JBIOXX010000378.1:0-6547 GCA_044869875.1 bacterium
CCGCTTTGGCTGCTCAGCGGTGGCTCGGGCCTCGGCCGCAGCCGCTGTTTCGAGGAAGTCCGCTGGCAGGCCTTGCAGGCCGACATTCCGCTGCGAAATCTGCAGGAAATCGCGCCGGCCGAATGGCGGAGCGCCGCCCAAGAAGGCCCAGCCCTGCTTTGTTACCCCGACCTCCACCGCGCCCCCGAAGGCCGGCAAAAGGAGCTGCTTGAATTTTTAAGCGCCCTTCGTCCGGCCTCGATTGGCTTGCTGCTCGAATTCGATGAAAGTGGGCCCGACTTGAGTCCGGCGCTGCGGGCCTGGCTCGCTTCGGCACCCGAGGCCCTGAATTGGCGGGTCGAACCCTTTGGTCTCGAGGAGAGCCGCGAGTTTTTCGCCGAGGCTTTCGGCGAAGCACCGCCACTGGCTTGGACCGAGGCAGCTCATCGTCTGGCCGGCGGTTCACCGGTCTTACTCCAAGCCTTGAGCCAGCATTTTCAAGATCGGCCCCGGCGTTCCCGACTGATGGAAAGCGAGCTCGAGGGACTGAGCTTGCCCGAGCGCTTTGAAAACGAGCGAAAACAAGCCTGGCAAAAGCTCAAGCCCGAGGCTCGGCAGCTGCTCCTGGCCCGGGCCTTGTTGGGCGAGGACGCCGAGCTCAATTCCACCGCCGCGATTTTGGGAATTCCGGCCCATCGTTTTGACGCGGCGATGACGCAGCTCAAGACCGCTCAAATCGGGGCGCCCTTGCTTCGCTCCCGAATTTTCAGCTGGGCCGGGGCCGAGGCCGCTCGTGAGATGGCGACGAAACTCTACCGCCATCTTTCCTCCGATGGCGCCGTTGCGCCGCAAACGCTGGCTGCCTTGGCCGCGGTCGCCGGCATGGATGAGGAATTCTGGCGTCAGGGTAGCCGCGCCGCCGAGCTGCTTACCGCCGCCGGCGACGCCGAAGCCGCTGCCGATCTCTACCAGCGCTTGCTGAAGCGCCCGCTTCAAGCTTTGGAGCGAGCCCATGCCTACGCCTACCTCGCCGCCAGCTTGAGCCGGCTCGGCCGTTTCGCCGAGGCCGCCGAGGCCTATGAGAATTGGTACGAGGTGGCCGAGGACGACGGCAGCGGCGTGCAGACCCTCAAGTATTTCTATTTGATGGGCCTCAACGCCCAGCACCAAGGGCAGAAAGCCAAGGCCAAAAAGCTCTTCGACCGGGCCTTGGCCGCCGCCGATCCTCAGCGCTTCGAACAGCACCGGCCTTTTTGGCGCAAGGTCTTGGCGCTGCGCGGCCGGCTGGAGCAGGAGGAGGGAAATTCCGCGGCGGCCCGCGATTTTTTCGACCGTGGCTTGGCCGAGGCCGGCGCGGCCGCGCCCGAAATTGCCCAACTCCTGCGTCATCGCGGTCTCCTGGAGCTGAGCGAAGGAGCTCGGGAAAAAGCCCGGGCTTCTTGGGAAGAGGCGCTGGCGATGAGCCATCGGTTGGGCGATGAAGAGGGTTTCGCCAACACTGCTCCGCTGCTCGCCGATCTGGCGCAGCAGATGGGCGACTACGACCGGGCTTTGGAGATTCAGGCCCAGGTCCTGGCAACAGCCGAGAAGAGCCAAGACCGCTTGAAGCAAGCCCGGACTCACAGCAATCTTGCTTCGATTTTGATTGAGGCCGCCGATTACGGCCGGGCCGCCGAGGCCGCGGCCCGGGCTCAGTCCTTCTTCGAGAGTACCGGCACCGCCGGCGATCATTGGATCCACGGCTTCAATCTCGCGACGCTCCAAGTTTACTTGGGCGAAAGCCTTCCGGCCTTTTTGGAGGAAGCCGGCGCCGAAGCCCAGCGGCTGAAACGGCCCGATCTCCTCGGCTATCTCGAGCGCTTGCGCGGCGAGGCCTTCCGGCTGCGTCGCAATTACGCCGATGCCTTGGAGAGCTATCGCCGCTCCCAGAAATATTTCGAAGAAGCCGCGGCGGCTGAAGAGGTGGACTTGAGCCTCTGGCAGGAGAGCTTCACCGAAGCCTTGGCCGGCGACGTCGAAGCGGCCGAGCGGAGCGCGGCCAAGGCCGGACTTCGGCGCTGGCAGGCTTTGAAGCAATGGTTCTCGGACCTTCAGGGCGGGGAGCTCGCCGCGCCCAAAAAGCTCGAGGCGGCTTTGGAGAATTTGGTCAAAGCCGTCCCCGAGGAAGTTCTTCTCTTGGCCTTGCAGGCCGGCGCCGAGCTCCTGCTGCGCCGCGATGCCGGCGAGGCCGCCGAGCGGGTTCGGCGCGAGGCCTATGACCGGCTCGAAGCTCTCTACCGCGGCCTGCCCGAAGATCGGCAGCTCGGTTTCGAGCAACGCGAGGATTACCGGCGCCTGGCCGAGGCCCGCCGGATGCGGCTCAAAACCGAAGGCCTGTCGCGGGAGAAGTTTTTTGCCTTTGCCAAGATCAACAAGCGGCTCAATGAGGAACGCGATTTCCCCCAGGTCCTCGAGCAGGTAATGGACGCGGCCATGAGCTTGGCCGGCGCCGAGCGCGGCTTCCTCCTGCTTCGCGAAGCCGAAAGCGCCGAGCAGATCTTGCCCGGTTTCAAGGTCGAGACCGCCCGCAACCTCAAGCGCGAAAACTTGGCCAGCGAGGAATTCAAGATCAGCCTCTCGGTGGTTCAGGAGGCGCTGCGACGCCGGGTCAGCCTGCTCACCGACGATGCCCAGGCCGATCCTTCCTTCCGCCACGCCGAGAGCATTCAGCGCTACGGCCTGCGCTCGATCTTGGCGCTGCCCTTGATCGGGTCGGCGGCCTGCCTTGGCGTCCTCTATCTCGACCATCGTTTTGAGATCGGCGCTTTCTCCGAAGAGAAGCTGCTCTTCCTCAAGGCCTTTGCCGATCAGGCGGTGTTGGCGATCGAGAAGGCTCGGACTCTGAACGAACTGGCTGTGGCGAAGCGGGCCCTCGAACATCGGGTCGAGGAGCAAGATCACGAGCTGGAGCGGATCGGCTTGGAGCTGGCCGAAGCCCGAAAGAACCTGCGCTACGGCTACGAGGAAATCGTCGGCCAGTCACCGGCGATGATCAAGGTCTTGAGCTTGGTCGACCGGGTGGTCGACAGTCGGTTGGCGGTTTGGATCCACGGCGAGTCCGGCACCGGCAAGGAGCTGATCGCCCGGGCCCTCCACTTCCACGGTGAGCAAAAGTCCGGCCCCTTCATCGCCGAGAACTGCAGCGCCATTCCCGAAAGCCTGCTCGAAAGCGTCCTCTTCGGCCACGTCAAGGGCGCCTTCACCCACGCCGAGAAAGAGCGGATGGGACTTTTCGAGGCTGCCGACGGCGGAACGATTTTCTTGGATGAGATCGGCGATATGCCGGTGCCGATGCAGGCCAAACTGCTGCGGGTCTTGCAGGAAGGCGAGCTCCGCCGGGTTGGCTCCAATCGGGCGATCAAGGTCGACGTCCGGGTCATCTCGGCGACCAACAAGGATTTGCAGGAAATGGTGCGGAAGGGAAAATTCCGCGAGGACCTATATTTCCGGTTGAACGGAATTCGAGTCCAACTTCCGCCGCTGCGCGAGCGCCGCGAGGATATCCCGCCGCTGGTCCGGCGCTTCCTGAAGAAGAGCGCCGAGGAAAGCGGAAGAGAGGAGCTCGGCATCAGCGAAGCGGCCTTGGGCCTGCTCTCGGCCTACGATTGGCCGGGCAATATCCGGGAATTGGAAAACACCGTCCGCAATGCCGTGCTCTTCGCCGAGGGCGACACGATCACCAGCGAGACCTTGGGCTTCAAGCCGGAGCTGAAGGAAGGACGGGAAAAAGAAAGCCCAGCCCCGTCCAGCCCGGAAGGACTCGACCAGCCTCCCGAGCGCGAGGCCCTGTTCCAAGCCCTCCGCGGCAGCGGCTTTCACAAGGGCGAAGCCGCCAAGGCGATGGGAATCAGCACCCGCCATCTCTACAATCTGCTGGAGAAGTACGAGCTACCCAAGAACAAGTGGGCCTTGAAAAAATTAGTTGGTTAAGTCGGTCGGTCCGCCGTGGCCGGGGTTCGGCTCGTCGGTGGGAGGAGGCGGAGGAATCGCCAGGTCGTCGCTGGCCAATTTATCGTCGTCCTCGATCGGGGTTCCGGGCTGATGGTCGGCGCCAGGCTGAATGGTGGGTTGACCTTGGCCGCCGCCGACTTCTCCCAGGGAAGAACCGGAGGAGTCCCCGCCTTCCAAAGCGCCGCCGCCCACGCAGGCGCTCAGCGCAATCAGCAAAAATAACGGGAGTATTTTGGAGACGACCTTCATCAATGCCCTCGAATAGAGTCTCGGTTATCTTCCGCCAAAAGTTGTTCTTTGTCACTTAGCGGCTCCAATGAGGAGCAGGATGGGCTGATATATTCTTGTTTTGAATTATTTTTTAAAAAAGAAGAGGTCGGGTGAGCCGGCCAGAGGGCTCGGGGTTATTGGCTACGGCCCACCCTTCCTCAAGAACTCTTGAGATCTTTCGATCTCGGAGAGATTCCGGTCTGTGCCCCCGGATCGTCTCTGCAATTACTAAAAGCAAAGGTGATGCCAAAGTCGGCACAGAATTAAGTATATGATTTTATTATATTTATTAAAAAGACTGTGAAGCGAGGATGGGAAATAGTGAAAAATTTACTTCCCACTATGTGTACTTATCGTTCCAAAATTTCCACTTGATCGGGAAAGGGGCCCTCTTTAGATTGCCGCTCGATGTCTCTCCCCTTAATTTCGGCCCTGCTCCTGATCTTTCTTTTCTTCGGTTATCATTTTTACGGCCGCTTTCTTTCCAAGACTCTGAGGCTGAATCCGCAGACGCCGACCCCGGCGGTGGAGCAAAATGACGGGGTCGACTACGTCCCGACCAAGCCCTTCTATTTATTGGGTCAGCATTTCAGCGCCATCGCTGCCGCCGGCCCGATCGCCGGGCCGATCTTGGCCTGCCAGCAATTCGGTTGGCTGCCCTGCCTGCTCTGGATCGGCCTCGGCGCGGTCCTGATCGGCGCGGTCCACGATTTCTCCTCCCTGGTGGCTTCGGTCCGGCATCGCGGCCATTCAGTGGCCGAAATCATCAAGCTCAACATCGGCCGCCGGGCCTGGCTCGGAATGATGCTCTTCATCTGGGTTTCGCTGGTCTACGTCATCGTCGCCTTCACCGACATCACCGCCGGGACCTTCGTCGGTCGGATCGAGGAGCTCGAGGGCATGCAGCTCGGCTTCGAGCGCGGCGGGGCGGTGGCCGCGGCCAGCGCCATGTACCTGACGGTCTCGATCTTGATGGGCTTGGTCCAGCGGAAGTGGAATCCGCCGCTTTGGATTCTGACCTTGATCTTCGTGCCGGCGACCTTGGGCGCGGTTTATCTGGGAACCGAGGTTTCGACTTGGCTGCTGCTCTCCCAAAAATCTTGGTCGCTGATCATTTTGGCCTACTGCTTGGTGGCCTCGCTGCTTCCGGTTTGGCTCCTCTTGCAACCTCGGGGCTATCTCGGCGGCTTCGTCCTCTACATGGCCCTGGCCATCGGGGTGATCGGAGTTTTCTTCGGCGGCTACGAGATCAAGCAGGACTATTTCAAGGCCTGGCATGGGACGGCCTTGACCAGCTCGCTATTCCCTTTCTTGTTCGTGACCATCGCCTGCGGCGCCTGCTCCGGCTTCCACGGCCTGGTCTGCTCGGGCACGACCAGCAAGCAGATCGCCAAGGAGACCGACTGCCGCGAGGTCGGCTACGGCGCGATGCTGCTCGAGGGTTTCGTCGCGATGATCGCCTTGGCGACGGTGATGATCTTGTCCAATGGCGAGGCCAAGGGCTCGCCGGGCACGATCTACGGTGCGGGCATTGGGAAATTTCTGACGCTGATTTTGGGCAAGGAGAATTTGGTCTTCGCGATCACCTTCGGCGCCATGGCCTTCTCGACCTTCGTCTTCGATACGCTCGACGTCGCGACCCGGCTCGGCCGCTACATCTTGCAGGAGTTGATCGGAAGCCAAAGCCGGTCGATTGCGGTTTTGGCGACGGCCTTGACGGTGGGCGTGCCGGCGCTCTTTCTCTTTTTGGCCAAGGAAGGCGGTTGGACTTCCTTCTGGCTGCTCTTCGGCACCTCCAATCAATTGTTGGCGGCCTTGACCCTGATCGGCATCACGGTTTGGCTGAAGCGAAGCGGCCGAACCTATTGGTTCACGCTGCTGCCGATGGCTTTTGTCTTGGTGATTACGGTTTGGTCGCTGCTGGTTCAGATCCTCGCCGGCTACCGGAGCTTCCTCAGCACTGGCGCGATCGATATTCCCCTGATCAACGCCGGCGTGTCGGTGTTGCTTTTGGCGCTGGCCGCGCTGATCTCGACCGAAGCGATCCGGGTAATGAAGCGAAGCCCGGCGCTCGCCTTTTAGTTGAAGCGGCGGCGGTTGCGGGGGCTGTCGTAGGAGCTGGCCGTTTGCCGGCGCGGCGGCCGGACCCGGTGCCAGATCTGCGGAGCCACGACTTGCGAGCCAGTCTCCGACGCGGCGGTCCCGGTCGCCTTTCTTGCCGCGAAACCGCCGGCGTAAAGAGCGACGCCCAAGCCGAGGCCCATCGTCGCGGCAGTGGCCAAATCGACATCGCTCAGCTTGGTCGGCA
>JBIOXX010000379.1:0-4798 GCA_044869875.1 bacterium
TGGGCGACCACGAAATAGGTATCGTGGAGATAGATGTCGGTGGCGGTGCTGCCGAGGTGGATGCCTGTCACGCCGCCGATCAGGAACTCCGCCAGCATGCCCACCGCGAAGAGCATGGCGGTCGAGAACTCAATCGAAGCCCGCCACAGGGTCGCGAGGAAGGAGAAGATGATGACCGCGAAGGGCACCGAGATCAGGATGGTGGTGATCGAAAAGCCGACCGCCAGCCTTGGGTTCATCCCGCTGACGAACTGATGGTGGGCCCAGACGATGAAGCTCAAGATTCCGGCCACGACCACCGAATAGATGATCATCCGGTAGCCGAAGATCGGCTTGCGGGCGAAGGTCGGTATCACCTCGGCCAGGATCCCCAGCGAGGGAAGGAGCAGGACGTAGACCTCGGGATGTCCGAAGAACCAGAAGAGGTGCTGCCAAAGCAGCGGGTCGCCGCCCAATTGAGGCATGAAGAAGCCGGTGCCGAGGGTGCGATCCGAGAGCAGCATGAGCGCCCCGGCGATCAAGGGCCCGACCGAGAACATGAAAATTAGGTTGGCCGAGATTTGCATCCAAACGAAGAGCGGCATTCGGAAGAAGGTCATCCCCTTGGCCCGCATGTTGAGGGTGGTGGCCAGGATGTTGATCCCTCCCATCAAGGCCGACGCGAATTCCAAAGCCACCGCTAGGATCCAAAGCGTGCCGCCCCAATCCACCCCGGTGTAGTCCATCCGAGCGTTAAGCGGAGGGTAAGAGGTCCAGCCTCCAGCCATCGCGCCGCCGGGGACGAAGAAAGAGGCGATCAGGACGACGGTGCTGGAGAAGAACACCCAGTAGGAGAGCATGTTGAGCCGCGGGAAGCACATGTCGTCGGCGCCCAACTGGAGAGGAACCAGGTAATTCCCGAAGCCCGACACCAGGATCGGTTGGGCCACCCAAAAGAGCATGATGGTCCCATGCATCGTCACCGTGGCGTTGTAGAGATCGGGCCCCATCGCGCCGAACAGCGGAATCTCCTGGTTGGGATAGGCGAGTTGCATCCGGAAGGCGTAAGCCAGGAATCCCCCGAGCAGCGCCATGAAGAGACCGGTGATCATGTATTGCAGCCCGATCACCTTATGGTCGGTGGAAAATAGGTAGCGCCGCCAAAAGCCGACGCGGTGCTGGACATCAACGTAGTACATGGAGATCCTCGCCTTTCAGCCATTTTTGATAGTCCTCGGCGCTCAGCACATGAAGCCACCCGCCCATGTTGCCGTGCCCCACGCCGCAGAGCTCGGCGCAGGAGATCTTGAATTCGCCGGGCTTGATGGCCTTGAACCAGGCTCGGATCTCCCGGCCCGGGACGGCGTCTTGCTTGAATCGGAGATTGGGGATGAAGAGGCTGTGGATGACGTCCTCGGCGCGAATCCTCAGGTGGACGACCTTGTCGACCGGGACGTAGAGGTGGTTCAGGTTCACTTGGTCGTCCTTGGTGCCGAGCTCTCCGTCGGGGCCGGGGTGACTGAATTCCCAGACGAACTGCTTGCCGTTGACCAGGACCTCCTGGTCGGCGGGGGGCAGGTCTTGCTTGATCTCCCGCCAAACCGGCACCTGTTGGGAATCGATTATCAGGTCCAGGCCCAGCACTAGGACGGCCGGGACCAAGACCCAGGACATCGCTTTCCAGCTATGCCCCGGCAGGTACGCCGCCCTTCGCCCCTTCGTCCGGCGGTAGGCGAGGAGGCAGAAGAAAAGCAGCGCCTCCGCTGCCAGGAACCACGCCCCCACGATATAATAGATGTTGGCGAACACCTGGTCCCACCGGAATCCGTAGCTCGCCGCGTTTTCGGGCAACCATTGAAGCATCTTGAGGGGACCCTAAGAGAAGCCGGGGCCGAGGACATTGATCTAGATCAGGTTTCTGATTTTTTTTGGGGGCCGTAAGGTCGCTCCCTCTGCCAGGCGAACCAAGCGGCGGGCGATCCGCGCGTGCTTGAGCTCTTGCCGCGACAGCTCGAGAAGCCAGATCCGAGCCTGGGTGTCGTCGCAATCCGAGGCCAGCTCGCGGTAAGTGTCGGCGGCTTTCTCCTCCAGCGCGAGGGCCAGCCGGAATTCCTCGAGCAGCTCTTCGGCGGTGGGTTCCGCGTCATCCCTCGGTTCCATGGCCCAACCTTTCCGCGATTCGGGCCAACAAGGCCCGATGCTCCGGCCCGTCGTCCTGGAGTCGGCGTAGGAGCGAAATCGCCCGCCGGCGGAGCCTCTCGTCCTTCGCCTGCCGGCATTTCCGAACCAAGGATTCGAGGTTGTGAAGCGTGACTTCTTCGAGCCCCTCAAGGTCCTTGAGCGCGGCGACGATCGATTCCCGGGTGACGGCCATAGGGAAACGATAAGACATCGATAAAGGCGGCGATATGACTTGGATCAAGGGCGGCGTTGAGGCAGGTCATGGAACCTGCCGCTGCCGGCAGCTATGCTGCAAGCATCCGGCTGTTCCGCCGGACCAACAGGAGGATGAATATGTTCCAGAAAATTCTATGCTGCTACGACTTTTCGGAGCCAAGTCAGACAGCCCTAATCGGCGCGTTGCGTATCGCCCACCAAGACGGCTCCCGGTTGATTTTGGCGAATGTCCTCGAAATAAGCCGGCTGTCGGTGCGGGAGGCGACTGACGAGTCGGAATACCGACTGCAGCGGATGAAGGAGACCGTCCAAGAGAAGATTCGCGAATATTTCCCGGCCACCGGCAAGGACTTCGAGCGCAACATTGACATCGTCTCTTTGAGCGGCCAGCCCGCCGCCGAATTGCTCCGGCTCATCCGAAACGACAACCCTGACCTGGTCGTGATCGCCACTCACGGCCGCACCGGGATCTCCCACGCCATGCTCGGAAGCGTCGCCGAAAGGGTGGTGCGGCATTCGACCGCGCCGGTCTTGCTGGTCCGGAAGCCGGCGGCCTGGCCTCCCAAGAAAGTCTTGGTGCCGATCGACTTCTCCGATGCCAAGGAAGACAGCGCGATGGTCGCCGCTCAGCTCGGATGCGAAAGCCTGGAGCTCATCCACGCCCTCGGATTTCCGGACCTTATAAGCCTTCCTGATGGCCGAGCGGGAAGCTTGATTCGTGACGAAAATACCCTTCGCGAGGAGGCGATCGCGGCCTTGCAGGACCTTCGATCGCAGCATCCATCCTTGAGGGATTCCGCGATTCACGTTTCGATCGGCCCGGCCGCCGAGGAAATTTGCCGTCGAGCCGCCCAAGGTACCTTCGACTTAATCCTCATGCCCACCGAAGGGAAGTCGGGCCTCAGTCGCTTCTTGATGGGGAGCGTCACCGAAAAGGTGGTTCGTTCCGCGGATTGCAACGTCCTCACCTTCACGACTAGCAGGGCTTTGCCGATCCGTCGCGAAGCGCTCAACCAGATTTAATTCGGTTCGTCTGGGCCAAGAGGGTGGGCGTCATCGGATCAAGACTTTGGTGCCGGTCGTCCCGCCCTCGGCGTCGGGTAACTCGACGAATTCTTCGTTTAGCCAACGGGCATCCTCGGGAAAAACCCTGACGCAACCGTGGCTGGCTCGATGCCCCGGAACCTCCGGCGAGCCGTGGATCGCGTATCCCCCGTGAAAATACATGCAATAAGGCATCGGGGCCCCGCCGGTTGGTATCGGGAATTTACCCGACTTGCAGCGGACCGAGCCTTTACGCTGGACGAAAAATTCGCCGTCCGGGGTTCGGCATTGCTGATCGATGTCCGGGCACCAGTCTTTCCCGCCAGAGGTCGGTCCCCATTTCAACAATCGGCCTTCGGCGTCATAAGCCCCCCAGACGAGATTTTCGAGGTCGATCCAAACTTGCTTCTCGCCGGGAGGATCGATCCGGCTGGCGAAAGGTTGCAGGGCGAGGCCTTTTCCCGGTTCCTTTGGGGAGGGGACGGCGACCATCATTCCCTGCCGGAGCCGGACGTTCATCCGATTGACCCGTTTCGCCCAGTCTCGATCGGTGGGGTCGGGCCATAGGCTCTCCCAGCTCTCGCCTTTTTCGACCTCCCGGCAGGTGATGCCGGGATCCTCGCAATGTGCCGAGGGATAGCGCTCGTTCGCTGCGTGGCCAATCCCGGCCAGGGATAGACTTAGAATGGCAAAGGCCGCTCTATTTTTGTGCTTCATAGGTCGATCCCGGTTCTGGCGGGAGATTTTTGATTCTGATTGCCAGAGCCCGGCTCCTGTCCTTAAAATCTGGACCCTCGGGTCTTTTCCCGCCATGAGTTGGGTCAAGCAAGCGCCTGACCGGCGTCATGTCGAGTTCATATAACCACGGCAGAGATGGATGGGATGGTCGGAAATAAACATATCGATAAAGCCCCAGCAGCGGATCACAAAGAAGCTGTGGAGTCGATGTTTAAGGCAGCCAGCCTCGGCATCATCATCTCCAATGCTGAGGGAGTCATCGAGCAAGTCAACCCCCATACCAACCGCCTCTTCGGTTATGAAGAAGGCGAGTTGGTGGGAAAGAAGATCGAGGTGCTGATCCCACCGCACCTCCGGACGCGGCACGTCGAGCATCGCTCCGAGTTCAACGAGAATCCGCGGACCCGATCGATGGGAACCGGTTTGGATCTTTTCGCCTTGACCAAGTCCGGGAAGTTGCTGCCGGTGGAAGTCAGCCTCACCCATTACGAACGCAATGGACGAAAGGAGATCGTCAGCTTCGTCAGCGACATCACCGAGCGGAAGCGAATCGAGGAGGAGCTGAAGGCGCTGAATAGCGAGCTCGAAAAAAAGGTCAATGAGAGGACCCAGGAACTATCCCAGGCCTTCATGGAGCTCC
>JBIOXX010000380.1:0-2003 GCA_044869875.1 bacterium
CTTGGACTTCGCGTGCTAAGATTATCAAATCGACAGGTATTCACGGAGATCGAGGGAGTGCTCCAATCGATCTTTCAATGCATAGAACAAGCGCTGTCAAATCCCCCCAACCCCCCTTTTTCAAAGGGGGGCAACCGTCCGTAGTCTTTTATCTCCTTACCCCCCTTTGAAAAAGGGGGGCAGGGGGGATTTAAAGCCGTTGCATATTACCATGGAATCTTCCAACCGCCTCCGCCACGAAAAATCCCCCTACCTGCTTCAGCACAAGGACAACCCGGTCCACTGGTACGCCTGGGGCGAGGACGCCTTTCGGGCTGCCCGCGAGGGCGGGAAGCCGATCTTTCTCAGTATCGGCTACTCGACTTGCCACTGGTGCAACGTCATGGAGCACGAGTCCTTCGAGAATCAGGAAGTGGCCGACCTGCTCAATCGCGAGTTCATCGCGATCAAGGTCGACCGCGAAGAGCGGCCCGACGTCGACGACATCTACATGAGCGCGATCCAGGCCATGCGCCAGCGCGGTGGTTGGCCGCTCAGCATGTTCCTAACGTCGGAGCTCAAGCCTTTCTACGGCGGCACTTATTGGCCCAAGGCCCTTTTCATGAACATCCTCTCCCAGGTCGCCAAGGTTTGGCGGGAACAGCCCGACCAAGTCCGCGAGACCGGCGAATCGATCGTCGATTACCTCAAGATGCAGAAAATCGACGACGCTCCCGAAAAGCCGCTCGACGATGAGGTCTTCGACAAGTTTCTGCGCCAGTGCCTGCTCAATTTCGATCGCGAATGGGGTGGTTTCGGGGCGGCGCCGAAGTTTCCCCACGCCATGCAGCTTGCGATGCTTTTGCGGATTCATCGCCGCAACGGCGATCCCCGGGCGTTGGAGATGGTCAAGCTCACTCTCGACAAGATGGCCCGGGGCGGAATTTACGATCACCTCGGTGGCGGATTCGCCCGCTATTCCACCGACGAGAAATGGCTGATCCCTCATTTTGAAAAGATGCTCTACGACAACGCCCAATTGGCGGCGGCCTACCTCGAAGCCTTCCAAGCCAGCTCCGATCCGATGTTCCGGGAAGTGGCCCGCGAGACCCTCGATTACGTCCTGCGGGCGATGAGCCCCGCCGAGGGCGGATTCTACTCAGCCGAAGACGCCGACAGTGAAGGCGAGGAGGGGAAGTTCTACGTTTGGACCTTCGAGGAGCTGCGCTCGCTTTTGGATCCTGAGGCTTTCGACCGGGTCAGCCAGGTATACCAGGTCGTCCCCGGCGGCAATTTCGAATACGGCCATAGCGTTCTTTGGCTGGCGCCGGAATTCGGCTGGAGTGAGAAGAAAGATCCGGTTCTGGCCGCGGCGATGGCCAAGCTCTTCCAGGTTCGGGAGGCGCGGATTCACCCTCATCTCGACGACAAAATCCTCACCGCTTGGAACGGCATGATGATCCGGGCCATGGCCCTCGGCTATCAAGTTTTGGGCGATGCCAAATATCTCGAGGCCGCCCATCGTGCCGCCGACTTCCTTCGCCAAAAACTCTGGCAGAAGGGGAATCTCCTGGCCCGTTACCGCGATGGCGAAGGTCGTTTCGCGGCGCGCCTCGACGACTACGCCTATCTCATTCAAGGCCTGATCGATCTCTATGAATCCGATTTTCGGCCCGAAACTTTGGCCTGGGCGCTGGAGCTGCAGGATCGCCAATTCGAATTGTTTTGGGACGAAAGCGGCGGCGGCTTTTTCTTCACCGATGGGCTGGATCCCAGTCTCCTGGTGCGGGGCAAGGAGGGGATGGATGGAGCCCTGCCCAATGCCAACGCCGTCAGCGCCTGGAATCTCCTTCGCCTTCACAGTCTGACCTATCAAGAGCGCTTCCGCGATCATGCCAATCGGATCTTCCGGACTTTTTCGGCCCTGCTCAGCGAATTCCCCACCGCCTTTTCCACTCTGCTGATCGCCTACGACTACGGGACGGCTCCGCCTTGGGAGCTGGCCATCGTTAATTCGGCGTCGG
>JBIOXX010000381.1:0-2153 GCA_044869875.1 bacterium
TTCCAAGAATCGGCTCCGTCCCAGTCTGCCAGTCTCGAAAAGGTGAAATACCCGCAGTATGGCCGGGTTCTCGAGGACTTCAAGCCCGGCGCGGTTTTCTGCCATCCCCGCGGCGTGACGATCTACCCGGCCTTCGCCGTCGAGTTCGCCACCACCTTCATGGAGACCAATCCGCTCTACACCAATGCCGAATTCGCCAAGGCCCACGGCTTCCGCGACTTGGTGGTCTCGCCCCTGATGGTGTTGAACATCGCGCTCTCGCTCGGCGTCCAAAACGACTCCGAAAAGGCCATCGCCAACCTCGGCTATTATAATGTTTGCTTCGTGAAGCCGGTCTATCCCGGTGACAGCCTCCGCTCGCTGACCAAGGTTCTCGACGTGAAGGCCAAGGAAGGTAAGCCCGGCATCGTCACCATCCGCACCATCGCGCTCAACCAAAAGAACGAGCTGGTTTTACAATACGACCGCAAGATCATGGTCGCCGCCGCCGGCAAGGAAAGCGAACCGACCACGGTCGCCGGCCAGCCTTTCCCGGAGCAGGCCGAGCCGACAGTCGAGATCCCAACCGTGAACGGCGCCTATCCGACTAACCTCAGCGGCGTCGGTACTTATTTCGAAAATTTCAACGTCGGCGACGTCATCGTCCATGCCAACGGCCGGACCATCACCGACGAGCACTTTCCCTGGACCTACCGGGTGATGAACACCCATCCGCTGCACTACGACCGCCTCTATTCCACCGCCCGCAGCGGCGCGATGAGCGGCGAGCCCATTGTCTATGGCGGCTTGGTCTTCGCTTGGTTGGCCGGTTTGGCCAGCCGCGACACCACCGAGAATTCGCTGATCGATCTCGGCTACACTGAAGGCTATCACACCCAGCCGGCGGTCAGCGGCGACACGGTCTATGCGATCTCGCGGGTCTTGGCCAAAGAAGAGGGGCCTAAAGGCGTGAATGGTGGAATCGTGACCTTCCAACTGATCGGCGTGAAGAATATCCGGCCCAAGGAAGCGCTGGAGAAATTCGGCGCCGATCTTTTCATCAAAGAGAACAACAAGAAGGATCTCGGCAAAGAAAAGATCCCCGAGAAGATCTTCGAGATCGAGCGCCGGGTCCTGATCAAGAAAAAGCCGGCCTAGATTTTTCCGCGAGGCGGGTTGTGCTTGAAAACCACTTCACGCTTCTTCAAGTGCTTGAGAAAAGCCGCGTTGTCGCGCTCGCTGGGATCCTCGGTGAGGTAGATTTTATTGAAAACCTCGGGAATATTTTGTTGCATTTGACGTAGGGCGGGAAGGCCGAGGTACAAGCCTAAATAGCCCGGCTGGTAGGGCGAAATTTCCTTTAAGAGTTTTTGAAGAGTCGCTCCGGACTGCACGTCGTCTTCGACGACCAAAACCCTCTTCCCCCGAAGCTTGGATAAATCATTGAATATCGCGATCGAGCGATTGCCGCCGAAATCAGCTTCGGGGATGTTCACCGCCACGGTCTCCAACCCCAAATCCTTAAAAATCGGCTCGTAGGCGAAACCCTCAGGCCCCACGATCAAGGCCACGTCGTATTTGTCTTTCACCGCATTTTGAGCGGCCCGAAAAGCGGCAACATAGGAATGAGGGACATGAATATTTTCCACGCCCCGGGATTTGGCGAGTTCGTTCCCTCGGGGGGAATAGCGGGCGTTGGCTAGCTCGGCAACGTAATGGGCCGGAAGAGGAGGGTCGATTTTCATGAGGCCGATGAGATGGTCGCGGGCGTGGGCTTCGTCAAAAGTTCGGGCATCCAAATAATTTTTTAAGAGCACTTCAAGGCGGGACGCCATCAAGGACCGAACGGCATCGACGCCCGGAAGCAAGGGGTTGAAGGCGAAAAAGGCCTTTTGTTGCCGATCGATGTAATCGCGGATCGCCTTCTCTTCCTCGATTCCCTCCAGTCCCCGCAGTGCCTTGCGGAATCTTCCCAGCGGAGTCCCGAGCTTCTCGTGAGTCTGATAGAAGAGGGGCAAAGACGGAAAGAGCTCGACCTCGTTGGGAAAATGGAGGGTAAATCCTTGAGCCCGCAAGTCTTTCGCCGTTCTCTCAGGGATGATGCTACCCACGTCATGATTGAAATAAACCCCGACCGCACTCGGTCGGTAAGGCTCGATGAGGCGTATCGCCTC
>JBIOXX010000382.1:0-2227 GCA_044869875.1 bacterium
TCGATGGCTTTGGTCGAAAAGGGCCGGGTCCTTGCCAAGGTCACCGCCAGCCAGACTTTGGACCATGCGCCTTTCGGCGGAGTGGTGCCGGAGATCGCGTCGCGGCGGCATCTCGACCATCTCGAAAACACGCTGAGCCTGGCCCTGCAAAAGGCCGGAAAATCACTCGATCAGATCGAAGGCCTGGCCGCGACCCATGCGCCGGGCTTGGTCGGCTCGCTCTTGGTCGGCCTCAATTTTGCCAAGGGCTTGGCCTTCGCTTCGAAGCTTCCCTTCCGCGGCGTTCATCATATCGAGGGCCATCTTTGGAGCGCCTTTTTAGAAAACGAGCCGCGCTTTCCGCTCCTCGGCTTGGCGGTTTCGGGCGGCCACACCCATCTTTATGAGATCGAGAATTTCGGCCGTTACCGCCTCCTCGGCCACACCGTCGACGACGCCGCCGGCGAGGCCTTCGACAAGATCGCCAAAAAAATGGGTCTGCCTTTTCCCGGCGGCCCGGCCATCGAGAAGCTGGCGGCTCAAGGCGATTCCGGGGCCTTCGAGTTTTCGATTCCCCAAGTCAAGGGCAAGCCGCTGCACACCAGCTTCAGCGGAATGAAAACCGCGGCTAGCGAGTACCTCGAAGGTTTGGAGGAATCGCGCTATCCTGATTTGGCCGCCTCTTTCCAAAGGGGAGTGGTTCGGGCGCTCAGCGCGATTGCCCGCCGGGCCTTGGACGCTCATCCGGTCCAGCAGCTCGCCGTGGCCGGCGGGGTGGCCTGCAACGGGCCGCTGCGCCAGGCCTTAGCCGAGCTGGCGGCGGAGCGGGGCATCGAATTGATCTTGCCGGCGCCGAAATACTGCACCGACAACGGAGCCATGATCGCCGCGGTCGGTGAGCGTTACTTGGAGCGGGGCCAGACCAGCCCCTTGACTCTCAACGCCTTCGCCCGTCTGCCGCTCGGAGCCTGATATTTCCTCGACCTTTGCCAAAAAATCGCTGGGCCAGCATTTCCTGATCCGGGAAGGGATCATCCATCGGATTTTGACAGCGCTGGATTTGAAACAAGGCGAGCCGGTCCTCGAGATCGGCCCCGGCCGCGGGGCTTTGACTTTTCCGCTGGCCAAGACCGGAGCCCGTTTGCTCTTGGTTGAGAAGGACCGCGAATTAGCGGCGTTGCTGCGAGAAAAGTTGCCGCCGGCCGGAGTCGAAATTCTCGAAGCCGATTTTTTGGAAGCCGAGCTTAGCGAGATTGAAAGCCGGCTCGGCAAGGGCTTCAAGGTCGTTTCCAACCTGCCTTACAACGTCGGCACCGCCATCCTGAGCAAGCTGCTCCACGCCCTCGCCCCCGGCAGCCGCTTGGTCTTGATGTTTCAGAAAGAGGTCGGCGAGCGCCTGTTGGCCAAACCCGGCTCCAAGGACTACGGCTCGCTCAGCGTCTTCGCCCAGCTCGCGGCTGAAGCCCGCTTGGTTTGCCGGGTGCCGCCCGAGGCTTTCCGTCCGCCGCCTCAGGTCGAGAGCTTGGTCTTGGCCTTCGAGATCCGTCGAGAGCCGCTCTTGGCGCGGCCGGATTGGGAAGACTTCGAAAATTTCACCAGGGCCGGTTTTGCCCAGCGCCGAAAGATGCTCCGCCAAAATCTCCGCCCGGCTTTGGGCGGGATCGATGCTGCCGAAGTCGAGCAACGCCTCGCTGCCGTCGGCGCCAAGGTCGGAGCCCGAGCCGAGGAGTTGAGCGTGGAGCAGTGGGTGAAGCTGTTTAAGGCACGATCAAGGAAACCGCCGGGCTGAACTCGCCGCCGACTTCCTGGCGGACGTCGATCTGTTCGCCGCTGGACCCATCGATCAGGAGAGTGAAGGCGCCGAGATCGTCGGCGAAGGTTTCAGTCTCGAAGGTTTGGGCAAGAGCACTGCGAATCAGCCAGCTTCGCACGATAAGGAAGGGTCCTTGCTGGGTCACGTTCTTGGCTTGGACCCGGGCGCCGGGTTGGACCGCGCCGGGCTCGCCGGTGATAGTAATTGCGCCGTTGGGATCGGGCGGAGAGATGCTGAGCTTCTGCGAGACCGGCGCCGGGATCGAGGCCGGCGGCGCGCCGCCTCCGCCGCAAGCGACGAGCGTGAGCAACACCAATAAATAGTAGCAAGGGGCCAGAGCCCCGCTTCCACCTTTGCGCATATTCCCCTCCGATCGGGTCATTCTAAGAGCATTTCCTTGGGCCACCAAATGAAAAACCGGGAGAGCCTTTCGGC
>JBIOXX010000383.1:0-2190 GCA_044869875.1 bacterium
GCATTGCCTACCAAGTTCCTCCGCTGGAGATTTTGCCGGAACGACTGGCCGCGGTGCAGACCGTCCTCTACTTGATCTTCAACGAAGGCTACTCGGCCACTGCCGGCGACAGCCTGATTCGAAAGGATCTCTGCGCCGAGTCGATCCGCTTGTGCCGGCTACTCGGTGAGCTTATGCCGCAAGAGCCGGAGAACCTCGGTTTACTGGCCTTGATGCTGCTGCAGGATTCGCGCCGGGAGGCCCGGTTGAGCGAACGGGGTGAGCTCGTCACCTTGGAAGAGCAGGACCGCTCGCGTTGGGATGAGGGCGAGATCGAAGAAGGGTTGGGGCTGCTTCAACGGGCGCTTCGCTTGCGCAACGCCGGGCCCTACCAATTGCAGGCCGCCATCGCCTCGCTTCATGCCCAAGCCAAGACGGCGCCCGAAACCGATTGGGCTCAAATCGCCCAGCTCTATGGCGAGCTGCTTCGGATCAATCCTTCGCCGATCGTGGCCTTGAATCAGGCGGTGGCGGTGGCCATGAGCGAGGGTCCGGAGCGGGGCTTGGCCTTGGTCGAGGAAGCCGGCGCTTCGGGCCGGCTCGATAAGTACCCGCTCTTTCATTCGGCCCGCGCCGATTTGCTGCGACGCCTTCGAAGATGGGAAGAGGCTGCCGGGGCTTATCGCCAAGCCCTGGGCTTGACCGAAAATCAAGTCGAGCAGCAATATCTTCGGCGCCGCCTCGATGAGGTCGGCGGCTCCAATTAAGATTCCGGATGAACCAATCGAGTGATGGTGCCGGTGAGCGGCGCCGATTCGCGCCAGCCTCCGGGTGGAACCACTCGCAAGGGTAGGCTGCTTTTCGGCCGCAGTGCCGCGTTCGAAAACGCGTAGTCGACGTGGCTGGTCACCGCTTGAAAGGAAAAGCGCTGGAGCATCAGCGCCACCGTGCTTCGAAGTTGCCAAGCCGCAAAGACTCCGCCCAAGCAGCGCCGTGGCCCGGCTCCGAAGGGCAGGAATTGGTAAGGGTCGAGCTTGGGGCCGTCTTGCCAGCGCTCCGGCCGGAAGGTGCCGGGTCGGTTGAAGACGGCCGGGTCGTGATGTTGGGCAAAGATCGAGACCGCGGCATTGCTGCCGGCCGGCAGTAAGATGCCGCCGAGCCGTACTTCCCGGGTGGCAGCCCGAGGTAGGGTCGCCGCCACGATCGTCATCAATCTTTGGGATTCGTCGATCACATTGTCGAGATAACGTAGCCGCGGGAGATCTTCATGGCTCGGTGGCCGGCCTTGGAGGACGTCGCGGACCTCTTGAGCGGCCCGCTCGGCAATGGCCGGGTGATGGGCCAACAACCACATCGTCCAGCCGAGGGTGCGAGCGGTGGTCTCGTGGCCGGCGCCGTAGAAGGAGACGAGCTCGCCAACGACCTCGTCGTTGCTGAGCGGCCGTCCGCTTTCCTCGTCAACCGAGGCGATCAATGTTCCCAAGGCGTCGTTCGAGGGATTGGCTCGCTTGGCTTCGATTAAGGAAACCAAAGATTCGTGGAGGCGGTCGCCGGCTGCCAGCCAGCGTGCATAAGGCGAGCCCGGAATCACTCGACCGCGGCCGAGCTGCTGGGTGGCGAGAACGAAGGGCGAGAGAAAGCCCGACAGAAACGTGTGCATCTGGCCGGCGATGGCTTCGCCGGCCGCCGGCTCCAATCCCACCAGCCCGCGCATGTTGTTGCGCAAGGTGAGGCGCAGGGGCTGCTCGAGTAGATTGATCGAGCCGGCCGTCAGCCAATTTTCGGTGATCTCGTTGAAAGTGCGTTCGAAGGTCGGGCCCATTCCGGCCATGATGCTGGCCTTGGAGACCGGTGGCATCAGGATGCGCCGCCGCATTCGCCAGGACTCGCCGTTCAAGAACAAGACCGAATTGGACATGATTTCGATATGAGGATGGGAAGACGGTGCCTTGAGCGGAGTTCCGGCTCGCAGCCAAGTTTCGCGATCCGACAGCACCGTTCGAGCCAACTCGGCGTCATTGACCAGCACCGTTCCGGCCGAGCCTTCGGCCACGCCCATGACTTTTTGGCCGCTGCGGAGCAGGAGTATCCCGGTGCTTACCGGATCAAAGATGTGCTGGAAGGTTGCCAGATGCGGAATCAAACGCCTCGGTCCCGGTACTCCGGGAGCTCGGACGTGAAGATTCATCGCCGGGGCCATGTCACCCGGAG
>JBIOXX010000384.1:0-2400 GCA_044869875.1 bacterium
GGCCTTGGGTTTTGCCAGCCAACGCTGCAACCGCTCCTGGATCGGCTTGCTAAGCGGGGCCGCGAGCAGGCCGCCGGCTTTCAAGGCGATCAGAAAAACAAAGCGTTCTTCCCAAGCTCGGAGGGAAAATAAAGTTTCCACCGGAAACACCAGATCGAAACCTTTGCCGGTTTTAAGATTTTCTCGGTTGAGCTCGAGATTCTCGGCAATCGCCTCCCACTGGCCGAAAGCGAGGAGCTCGGCGCCAAACCTTCCCAGCCGCAGCGGAACGCCGGTCGCTATTTGGTTGAGCAGAATTTCCCGCTCGGCACGAATTAGCTCCCCACTGAGTTGAGGCTCTGCTTGTCCGAGCTTGGCCAAGGCCCGAGTTCTGGCCAAGGGAAGGACCAGATATTTTTCAAAGGTGTGAAAAGCCCGGCCCAAAAACGCGAACATTCCGGCGTTTAGCGTCATATCCCAGCCGAGGCCCTGGGCGTTTTCCGAAAAACTCAATTTAGGATCGAAGAAATTCCGGCCGTAAACCCAGCTCGTGTAGCCGCGCTCGGCCACCGTGAAGGCGGCGGCATGGCCGCCGAACTTGAGCAGACTCAAACCGCGGGTCATTCCCAAGGCCGTCGCCGCGCCGCCGATCAGCTCGGCCGCGATCCCGGCCGTCGCCGCCGAGGCCGTCACGATGGCCGCCGTCACCGTGCATTGATTGATCCGCTGCGAATCTTGGTAGCCTTCGAGCAGACTGGCATGTTCTTGGGAATTTTCGAGCCGGATGAAAAGCTTCCGGGCTTCGGCGTCATCGCCCTCGGTCAAGGCTCGGTGAACCGCGATGTAACGGGTCTGCATCTCGAGGTAGGCCGAAGCTCCATCGATCTCGGATTCCGAATTTTCCCGATAGGACTCATAGGCCAAAGGTCCGCCGCCAATCAAAGCGGCGATTCGAAGGGCTTGCTTGCCCAGATGAATGATCCCGTCGGTCATCCCGGCCGAATCGTGCATTTCGCTATACAGGTCGATCCGCGCTTCCACCGAAGTCCAAAGCGCGGCCACTTCGGCCTTGGCCAAGACCGTCCGATAGTCTTGGGCGCCGGCGTCAGGATTTTTTCGAAGTTCTTCGAGAGCCGCCTTGAATTCTCGGACCTTGGGGTGATCTCCATCCAATCCTTCAACCGCCGCAAGTTGGGCTTCCAGCTGTTTCCAAACCCATTCTTCTTCGTAGGCTGAGAAATCCCCGACGATGCCTTCCAGCTCTTCGAAGTCGGGTGCCAGATCCGGATCGACGCCGAATTCCAGCATTTCTAATTCTTCAATGAGCCCGTTAAAAATCGCCAATTTCTGCCGGGCCACGACAAGGGCCTCGCTGGGCGGAGTTTCGATGTCGTCGGTGGGTTTATCGGCCTCGCCGTCGCCTAAATCGGCGGAGTACTCAACTTCAGCCAAGCGCCGGCTCTCCTCTTCGATCTCGATGTCGCCGATTTCCGCTTCCAGGTCCTCGCGGATCAAACGGATCGTATCGCGGCGTCCGAGGAGGTCGTCGCGATATTTCTCGAGCTCCCTCCGGCCCAAGGCTTCGAGCTCGGCCTCCCCTTGGCCGATCCGCCCGATCGCCGTTTCCAAACTGAGTTGCCGGATGTAGAGGGGGTCCTGGCGCAGGATCTCTTCCCGGACTTCGACATATTTTTGAAAAAATTCTTTCAAATAGGGGGATTCGTAGCGGGCTTTCAACTCGAAGAAGCCGAGCGGCGAATCGACCGGATCTCGAAGCAAATTTGCGACGTGCTCGCGGACATCATCATCAACTCGGTCCAACGTTTGAATAAAGGGGTCTCTCTCCAACTCCTTGGGAGAACGACGGCCGACACGAGCTTCGGGAGGATGAATTTCCAACAAGAGGTCTTGAACCGACCGTCGGTAATCTTCCAGTCGCTTTCTTTCGCCAAGGTCGTTCCCCCTGAAGAGTTTTGAAATCAGGCCAGGGGCCCAAGCCTCTATTTTAAACGCGGCCGATGCAATTCCTGGAAAGGCTGAGGGGGACGAGGATTGCCCGGACTGCGCTTCGACGGCGCTGAGCTCAGGCTCGATCTCGGACTGCTTCTCCAATGTTCTGTTTTTTAAGCCAATCGAAGTCACAGGGCTCCCTTGCTCAGGCGTCTTAAGGCTTAAATCTGCAGCAAGATTGCCAAGGGCAGCGAAATTATAAGTAATTGATTTTATTTAATAATAAAAAATTCCGGGGAGGAATTGCGAGGCCTGGAATGGACTAACATGAAATTTTATGAAGCCCGACCTGTGAGCCAGGGTCAGGGACAGGGAAAGGTCTGCGAATCGGTCAAGCAGACGAAGCCATCTTGGTCGAGGCGCACCGGAATTCCCTGACGCTCCAAGGTCTTGTTGGCGCTGTCGAATTCG
>JBIOXX010000385.1:0-7167 GCA_044869875.1 bacterium
TAGCCGAGGCTCGCCAACAAGGTCACCGGCAAATCCTCCATCCGATGGGTCCAACCGCCGAGGAAGCGGTAGCGCTTTTCGTCGGGGTTGTCCTGGATTTTCACGAAGGTGAAATCGGGATCGGTGGTCTCCCAAATATCATTGCTCCTAAATTCAAAGGCGCCGTTGAAGCTGACGATATTCTGAGGATTCACGTCCCAATTGACCGTCGCGTAAAGCGCACGACCGTTTGGGCCTAAGTTGTCGCCGATCAGGAATTGATTGAGGGTCCAGCCGCCCCGAAACTGGGCATGCCGGTAATACCTTAAACCGGTCTGATGGTATTCCAGCCGGAAGTCCACCTTCCCCGCCGAATCGACTCGAGGCAGATAAAGGCCGGCGATATATCCGGCATCGTAGACGAAAGTCTTCTTCAGCTTCTGGGTTGAATCGAAAATATCGTGGTAATCGTCGGCAGCCGCCTCGAGGTAGAGCTCCATGCCCCGCGCCGGTGGAATGCGGAAACGCAGGTCAAAGCCCGCAAATTTGTTGCCGATTTGAATCTGGTCGGATCCGGAGACTTGGTTGAAGGGAAAGATATCCTCCACCCTCTGGCCGAAAGAAGCATCCGGCGAACCATCCCCACCCGACATCGTCGCCAAGAAAAGGCCGAACTCGAAAAAGGAATTCACCTCCATGCTCCATTTGTATCCCACCAGGTAGGAATTCTTGAAAAACTGCTCGGGCCCAAGATCGGAAAAGAAGAAGCTGAGCTTCTGGGCCCCCATATATTTGAAAACCCAGGGAAAGAAAAAGGGCTCGTCGTTGGATATCTTGACCATGTCCAAGCCGCGGGGATTGCTGGACAGGAGCAGGCCGGCGTCCTTGCCTTGGCCGTAGAACAAGTTGTCGCGGCCGATTTCGACCTCGAAATTCTTGATCAGGAATTTGCCGTAGAGGTTGAGGGCGTCGAAACGGTTCTCATCGTTGGCCGGCCCCTCGCCGATCTGGAAACGGGGGCGAAACAGCATCGCAAAGTGGTTCGAGGCCCGCAGCCAATGGTTGGTTTCCAATCCTAGATTCACGCCTTGAACCAAATGCCGGCCCTGGCGGTAATCGACCAAGGGGTTGATCACCGCATCGACTCCGCCGAGCGGAAGCAGCGGCGGCAGAGCCTCGGCCGGACTGTTGGTCATGGTGAGATCAAGCTCGGCCTTCTCGATCAAATGGGCCGAAACGGCCCGTTTCTCGCCGGGCAAGGCATCGAGCTGAACCAGCTCCTCGGCGTAATCCTTCTTCAAGCGATTCAAAATCGTCTCGACGTAGCTGACGCTCCCGGCCGAGGCCGTTTCCTTCTTGGTCTGCCAGTAATACATCGCTTCCTTGGTCAATCGGGCGATCTCGCGGCGCGAGAAAGGCCGTTGGCCCATGACGATCTTCTTGATCAGGCCGTGGGCCACCAATTTGTCGATGTCGCGGTAGACGGGATCAAGGGTCGAGACGTTGACCGAAGCCTGGGGCCAAGCCACTGCCGGATGGAGGAGCAAGGGCAAAAAGAGGATTGGCAGCAGGCGGCGGAGGAAATGACTCATGGCCGGCCTCTAGCGAGCAGGACCGGCATAGTCAACAAATGTCATCCTAAGCACCATTGTCATCTAAATCCGTTGAGGAAGCGGCGTGGCCTTGAACTTCTTGACCAGCTTGGAATAGGCCCGAAAAGGAGAGCCTTCCTCGCGAAAAGGGTCGCGGAAAAGCCGCAGGATCTCGCGCTTGGTGAATTTGCCTTGGACCATCGCGTGATAGAGGAGCTCGCCGAGCATGTAACCCAGGGCATGGGTTACTCCGAAGAAAAGCTCATGCCTTTTGAGGAGGGCCTCGGGATTGGCCACCGCGACGCCCTTCTTCTCGAGCTTCTTGGCCTCAATCACGGTGTGCGCGACCTCGAGCTCGAAGGTTCGGTCGCGGGGCACCCGCACTTTCTTGAAATACTCGATCAAGCTCTCGAAATCCTCGACCCGCATGCACTTCCGCTTCTGGTTGATGATCTTGGAGCCGAAGAAGCCGATCGCCTCGTGGAGGGCATTGGCATAGAAGGCGTCTTCGGCGGTCCGCGGAAACTCGTCGCCGGCGACCAAATGACGGATGAAATGGCTGGCCTCCTCGGCGGCGTGGTTCATCGAGACGTTGGCCAGGTAAACCCACTTGTGCTTGGGGATGTAATAGCTTTCCGACATCTGGACCTGGCGTTGAATCATCCGCCTTTCGGAGGGGCTGAAGTCGGGATCTTCCTTCAGCCTTTCGAGGAAACTCAAGTCGCCGCAGGTGAAGACCTCGACCTCGTCCTTGGCCTTGGGAAGCTTCAGGCCGAGAAATTTGGCGATCCGTTCCGATAGATCCAAGAAGCTGTGCTTCGGATCTTGGTAGTCGATCTCGCCCTCCTCGTTCTCCAGCCAATTGAGGTAGGATTGCTGCCAAACGATGGGCGGCGTATTCATCAGGCAGAAGCTTTGCTCGTCGAGGCGGACGATCTCGATCTTGTCCTCGAGATGGTCCTCGGCCAGCCTCCAGTAAATTTTCTCGGAGTTCTGGTAGATGAAGAGCTCTTTCTTGGAATCGTAGCTTGGCCCCACTGCGGCCCTCACCTGTTGCGGCAAATTCTCGGGCGCGATGTGAAGGTCGCCGACGAAGATAAATTTCTTGAAGCCCGGATGGAGCTCATTGACCTCGGCCAAGGTCTTGGCCATGGCCTCGTCCCTCTTTCTCAAGCCGGCGCCGAAGGGCGCCGACTCGATGCCGTAGATGTCGAGCTGATAGTATTTGGCAAAATCGAAGATCGGCTCGAAATTTTCCCAGAGATCGAAATAGAAATGCTTGCGGAGATTGATCCGCTTCAGAAAGGCCCGGAGCGAGAGCTGGCCCCGGAGAAATCTTTCGGCGTGGCCTTGATGGCGCTTTTGGAGGAATTCCAGGCAAATGACGAAACGGTCGCTTTGAACCACCAGCATCTTGAGGAGCCGCAGCAAGGCCCGCTGCGACTGGCGGTTAGTGTGGTAATCGCCGAGATAGATCCACTCCGCCGTTGCCAGCGCCTTTTTCAGGTCCTCGACTCCGGCGATGGTCTCAAAATTTCGGACGTGCTTGAGGTAGTTCTGCTCGTACTTCGCAAAGCCTTGCTCACTGACCAGAATCGACTCGTCGATGATCTTTTGATTCTTGCGAAATATCTGTTTTTGGATGCGGATCAGCTCTTCGCGGGGGGACAAAGCCGTCATAAGGGCATTAAAGCACATCGCCCAAATAAGTAAAGAAATCAGTGATTTCCAACCGTCAAGGCTGGCGGCCAATGCCTAAATCAGGGCTAAAACGGTAGGTGAAGCCGGCTTCGGCCAGCCATTGGTTGGCGTCGTCGCCGGCCACGAAATTGAAATTCCGGACCCCTTCCCAGCCGAAACCGACGCGGGCGGTGAGATGGCGGTCGAAATCATGGCGAACTCCGACCATTGTCCGGAAACGGGTTTCGGTCGGCCGATCAATGGCGGTAGTCCGTCCGGCCACCCCATTCGTATCGTAATCAACATCGTAAAGATCGCCGCTTCGCCGGCCATAGCGAATTCCAAAATCGATCAAGGTATTGGGGCTGAAGTCGTAGCGCAGCATGGCTCGAAGGCTTTGGGAGTCGGGACCCAGCGAATCGCCGAGCGGAAAAAGGTTCTCGGTCATTCCCGAAGTGAAGATCGGATGCCGGCCGTAGCGAGCCGAGAGCCGGCGGTATTCGATCCGCAGATCCAAGGTTCCGCTGCGGGTGGCCCGGGGCAGGTAGACACCGGCGATCCAGGAAAGATCGTCCCGGAACAGAACCGTAAAATCGCGATCGAAGTCCTCGAAGTTTAGTTGAGCATAGACCTGGGTACCCCAGAGTTGGGGAATGCTGCCGATGATGTCGATATCGAAGTTTCGGTTGGATGAGGATTGGTCGTGGCTGCCGACGCCCCAGAATTCACCGACGGCCGAACCGAAGCCCAAGGGCGGCGCGCCATCGCCTCCTAGGACCAGGCTTTGGCTGACACCGAGCTCCAAGTAAGGCGAGCCGCGCATCGAGTTTTTATAAGCCACCAGCCAAGAGTCTTTGAAACGCTGCTCGGGGCCCAAGTTGGCGACGACCAAGTTCCATTGATGAAGGCCGAGCTTCTTGAATACGAAGGGATAGCGGAAAGGGCTGACCGAGGAGAGCTTGATGAAATCCAGCGGCCGGGCGTTGTTCGAAAAGCCCAATCCACCTTCGGCCGAAGGCCCCCAATTGACCGAATCGCGGCCAATCTGGAGGTCGAGCTTGCGCCAAGTGAGGCGTCCGCTCAGGCGCTGGACGAAGACCTGGTTCTCCTCGGGCTGATTGTCTTTCGCCACTTGAACTTGGAACCGTGGCTCAGCTT
This sequence comes from bacterium, assembly GCA_044869875.1. GTDB lineage: Bacteria > UBA10199 > UBA10199 > DSSB01 > DSSB01 > DATEDP01. Next base: position 4,410 of record JBIOXX010000385.1, read on the forward strand.
GAACCGAAAAGTATTTCCCAAAACGAAACCAATGGCTGGTCTCGACGCCGAGATTGACCCCATCGACGTAATGCCGGCCGTCGCGGTTTTGAACCAGGGGCCGAGCCCGGCCGGTGATGCCGCCGAAGCCATTGTCGGCTGGATAAAACAAGGGCTCTTGATCGAGGTAGACCAGGTCCCAGCGCAATTGGTCGATGATCTGGCCTTGGACCGTCGGAACCCGGCCTTCGATGGCGCCGAGCTGGATCAATTCATCGCGGTATTCGGCCTCGAGCCGTTTCAGGATCTTGTCGACGTAGACCTTTTCCTTCAACCGCTTGGCACTCTCCTCAAAAGTCTGGCTCTCATCTTCGCGGAAGCGAGCCGCGAAGGCCGGATAGTTTTGCATCGCTTCGGCGATGAGCCGGGCGATTTCGGCCCTCACGTAGGGCTTCTGCCCGATCATTTGGGTTTTGATCAGACCAAAAGCGACCAGCTTGTCGATGCGGCGATATACCGGCTCTTCGATCGGAACCGTCACCGAAGAATAGGCCCCTGCCCTCGCCGCCAATGAGGCGAGAAGAAGCACGAGGGTCAGCGATAAAAGAAGGCGCTTCACTTCCCACCGAATACCCAGGGACTAATCGCTTGCCAAGCGCTTTGAATCCAGCCACAAAGAAAATTCATGCAGCCCAAGACCAAAAGGCGGATCGCGAACTGGATCGGCATCCTGCTCTCGGCTTCTTTCCTATATTTTTGTTTCCGCTCTTTGGACGCCGCCGCTTTGAAGCGGGCCTTCTTCTTGCCCCACCCCTGGTGGCTCGCCGCGGTGGTTGCCTTGAATTTCGTCCTCATGGGCCAGCGAGCCCTGCTCTGGTCCTGCCTCTTGAAGCCCTTGGGAAACCTTCCCTTCTGGGATCTTTTCGACGTCCTCCATATCGGCTACATGGCCAACAACCTTTTGCCGCTCAAAGTCGGCGAGTTCTTTCGCGCTTCCTTCGTCTCCAAAAAATGGAGCCTGCCCTACGCCCGAGTCTTAACCACCGTCGGCCTCGAACGCTTCTTTCCGGGCTTTACCTTGATCTTTTTGCTCTTCCTGACGGCTTCGGAACTGAAGATACCCGGCTGGATTTTGACCGGGGCCTACGTCTTGGGCGGAGTGCTGCTTGGCGTTTTCGGGATGCTGGTCTTCGTCTGGGTCCGGAAGCCCGATTTGACGAAGTGGGAAAAACGCCACCGGGTTATTTATCGGATCGTTGAATTTTTCGATCATATTGGAGAGGCCTCGCAGCCGATGCGATCTCCCAAGAGTTTTTTATGGATGACTTTTCTGGCGCTGGTCGGATGGGCTCTCCAAGTGGCGATGCTTCGTTGCGTGGAGATGGCCTTTTCGGTGGAAGTGAGCTGGCTCGGTTCGGTATTCGTTCTGGTCGCCATCAATTTCGCCATCTCCCTGCCCAGCGCGCCGGGCAACCTTGGAACTTTCGAGCTGGCCACGGTCTTGGCCTACACTTGGCTGGGGCTGGACAAGGCAACCGCATTGGGCATCGGCTTTTATTTCCACTTCTTGCAAGTCATCCCGGTGACGCTGGTGGGTCTGTTCTATTATTTCCGCTGGGGTTTGCGGCTTAAGGATATGGAGCGGTCGGAGCAAGAGGCCCCGGCTTTGGCTTAGGCCGAAGAAAATAGATATTCCAAGTCTTCGAGCTTGAGTTTCTTTCCAAGCGCCGAATCGGATCCCAAAAGACCTTTCGCCAAAAAGCGCTTCTTTTCCTGAAGCATGAGGATCTTCTCTTCGACGCTATTTTTCGTGATCAGCTTGTAGGAAAAGACGTGTTTGGTCTGGCCGATGCGATGGACCCGGTCGGTGGCCTGATCCTGAACCGCCGGATTCCACCACGGGTCGTAATGGATGACGTAATCGGCGCCAGTCAGGTTGAGGCCGGTGCCGCCGGCTCGGAGACTGACCAGGAAGACCGGAATCTCGGGATCGGAATTGAAGCGTCGGATCTTTTCCTCCCGACGCCGGGTGCGGCCGTCGAGATACTCGTAGGCAATCTTCGAATCTTCGAGCCAAAGCCGGAGCAAGGAAAGCATTTCGACGAACTGGCTGAAAACGAGGATGCGGTGGCCTTCGCTGAGCACTTCGGTGACCAGGTCCTGGAAAGCTTCCATTTTGCCGGAAGGAGTTCCGCTCTTTTTAAAGCTAGGGCCGAGCAACTCAGGGTGACAGCAAACTTGGCGAAGTCGCAACAACGCGGTCAGGATCGAAACCTGGCTTCGCTCCAGGCCTCTTTCCTCGATCTCGTTGAATACCTGGCGCCGGCAAGCGGCTAGGACCTCTTGGTAGAGCTTCTGCTGCTCATGGCTCATCTCGCAGTAATGCACCACTTCGGTCTTTGGCGGCAGCTCCTTGGCGACTTCATCCTTGAGCCGTCGAAGGACGAAGGGAAAGATTCGGCGGCGCAGGCGCTCCATTTGCTCGGTGTTCTGCTCGTTTTCGACCGGCTGTTGGTATTTGCGCTTGAAGTGCGGGTAGCTCGACAAAAACCCGGGCATGAGGAAATCGAAAATCGACCAAAGCTCGGAGAGATGATTTTCGAGCGGCGTGCCGCTAAGCGCCCAGCGCTGCTCGGACTGGAGCTCCTTCACCAGAAGAGCCGTCTTGCTCTTGAAGTTCTTGATGTTCTGGGCTTCGTCGAGAATGACGGTCCTCCACTTCTGCGCCGAAAGCACTTCGACGTCGCGGCGGAACAGGGCATAGCTGGTCAAGACGATG
>JBIOXX010000386.1:0-5085 GCA_044869875.1 bacterium
TCGCCCGGCAGATTCAGGCGGCCAAGGGCTATCTGCTTTTCGACGACGTCTTTGGAATGCTGGATTTCGGCCGGAGCCGCCAGCGCCGCACTCCTTCGCTGCAAATCCTCCAGCAGGCGCTGGGCCCGCGCCTGGTTGCCTTCGGTGGGGTGTCCAAAGAATTCGCCGCCGGCGGTCTCCGCTTCGGCTTCGCGGTGGTTGGCGATCCGAACTTGGCTCGGGCGATGCGAGCTCAGGCCACGCCGGCGCCCGATCCTTTGGCTTTAGTCGTCGCGCCCCGACTGATGGATCATTGGCAACCTTTGCTGCAAGAGCATCGCAATTATCTCAACTCCCGAGCCTTCCGCTTGGAGAACGTCTTCCGCGAGCGTCAGCTTCCGGTCTTGGAAGTTCAAGGCGGCTATTCTCTATTGGCCAACCTCGAATTTCTTTACGGTCGCCGCATCCGGCTCCGTAACGGCGGCGAAGCGGTGATCGCGCCCAATAACCTTCACGAATTGCTCTACAGCGAAGCCGGGCTCAAGGTTTATTCCGACGCATGGGCTCATCAGTCGGGTCATTACCGCCTTGTTTTTTCCATCGACCGCCTCGATGAAGCGGCCGATCGGCTGAGAAAATTTTTCCGCTCCTCGCGCTGATTTTTCCCCCTTCATTCGTCTTGACTTCTTTTCTGCACAGCGCAATAAGGGGGCCTCTTCCAGGAAAAATCCCAGGTCTTATATCCACTTATCCACAGCGGAGGCTTTCGTCATGAACGTCTACTCGGTCCGTCTTTTGCCCAGTCTTAAGATCAAACTGTGTCAATTTCTCGGCATCGCCACTTCGATGGCGATGGATGAGCTCGGACTTCGCTTGGAGAGCTTGGAAAGAAAGCTGGATCGCCTCGATATTCAACTTCGCCGCTCGGCCAACCGGGCCATGCCGATCCTCGAGGGCCGGGTTGGCGCCAAAACCATAAAAAAAAAGCCTACTCCGGCTCGCAAGGCCGCGGGACTTACGCCGCCTAAAAAGAAGCTGGCCGATCTCAAGTCCCTTCCTCAACCGGTGGAGATCGAGAGCCCAAGCTTAAGCCCGGCGGCGGTAGCCGCCGAGCTTGCCGCCATTCAGGAAGCCGCGCCGCCGCGGCAACCCGAGGCCTTGGTCCTCCTCCAAGCCGATGACAATACCCGACGTAGCGCCGCCGAATATTTCGGTTCCGAAGTCGAGCTCCTCGAAGCCGCGGGGCTTGCCGAAGTCGCGGGAGCCTTCGAATCCCGTCAAGTCGTGGCGGTGCTTTTCGACCGCGCTCAATTGGGGCAGCCCGACTTCCGCGGCACTCTCGAGATCTTGGCTCAGAGCCATCCCGAAACCCGGATGATCGGGCTTTCGAGTTACCTGACTTTGGCTTTGGCCGACTCCCTGCCGCAGCGCGAGGATTTCGCGACTTTCCTGACTCGACCTTTGAGCGCTGAGGCCTTGGCCGGAGTCTTCGGAGCCGGCAAGCGTCAGGCTATCTCCTAAAGGGATCGATTTCGCCGGGTTTGAGAGCGATTTTGGGGCGTTTCTTCTCTTCTTCACGGATGCGCCGGACTTTATCGGCGTCGGTATCGGTGGGTTGGCCGACGGTGCGGGCCAATTCATTGGTCATTCGGGCGGTAATCAAGTCGCGGATGCTGCCTTGGCCCTTGATGTCGGATTCCAGAAACTTCTCAATCTTTTCATTGCTGGCTTGGGTCGCCATCAAGGCGTCGAGCATGTCGCGGAAGGAAAAGGAAGGGCCGAGGCCGCCGATGGCATCGAGCATGCCTTGGCAATCTTTACAGACTGGCTTGAACCAACCGGCCTTTTCTTGACAATAGAGGCATTTTCCCAATTCAATTCTCCTTCCATGACCAGATTCCTTAATTTTTCAGGGAGAAGGAAGTGAAATCTCTCGTTCAGGATTACCTCGAAGAACTTTTCGATTTTCAACCGGTCTGGGCCCTGGCATCGGGTCGGCTGAAGGCTGCCGCGAAAACCGTCGACTTATCGAAGAACCGGATCCGCCGCCATCTCGAGGTTCTCAAGGGAATTGCCCAAAAATTGCGGCGGGTCTCGCCGCCCAAGCGGGGAAGCGAGGCCCGCTTGGAGTGGGAGCTGTTGCGCAGCGACTTGAAGCTGAGGGAGCGGGAATGGAAGCGAAGCCGGAAATACCGGCGCGACCCTTCCATGTATGTCGGTGAGTTGACTTATGGGCTTTGGTACCTCTTGCTTCGGGTGGAGTCGCCGAAACTCAAGGTCGAGGCGGCGCTGGCTCGGATGAACGAAGCCGGCCGGCTACTTCAAGCAGCCCAACAAAATCTAAAGCGGCCGCCGCGGCTTTGGACCAAGCTGGCGATCGAGGAGACCGAGGGTCTCTTGGCTTTCTTGGTCGACGTCCGCAAGGAGCTGCTTCGCCTGGCGCCGAAACGGGCGGCCGAGATCCGCGCCGCCTACGCCCGGGCCAAGGTGACGGCCGAAGGCTTCCGCGACTTCTATCGCGGACCGCTGCTCAAGCGCTCGACCGGGCGCTTCGCGGTGGGGCGCAAGGAATACGATTTCCTGCTCAAGAACTACCACCATTACAGCATCGATTCGAAACGGCTGCACAAGATCGGCGAGGAGCAATTCAAGCTCGCCCGCCAGGCTTTGGTGGATCAAGCCAAGGTCATGGACCGAAGCAAAAGCTGGCCGGCCTTGGTCGAAGAAGCCAAGCGGCGCCACCCCACGGCCGAACGTTTGCTCGCTGTCTATCGCCGCGAGACCAAGGCGCTGCGCGCCTTCGTCGGCCGCCGCAAGATTGCGAGCCTGCCGCGAGGCGAACGGCTCAAGGTCATCGAAACTCCCGCATTCACCCGCAACACGATTCCTTTCGCCGCTTATGTCGATCCGCCGATGTTCGGCGGTAAAAACCACGGCACCTTCTTCGTTACCCCGGTCACGGCCAAGGGCAAGAAGCGCGAAGAGCTGCTCGGCGAGCATAACTACGGAGCGCTTCGGGTCACCGCTCTCCATGAGGGCTATCCCGGCCACCATCTTCAATTCGCGGTCCAGCGCCAGGCGCCGGGCACGATGATGAAGATCTACAACTGCAGCAGCTTCTTCGAAGGCTGGGCCCTCTATTGCGAGGAGTTGATGCACGAAGCCGGCTATTACGACGAGTGGGGTCGGCTGCTTCAATTGAAGGACAAACTGTGGCGGGCTTGCCGCATCTTGGTCGACGTCGGCCTTCAGACCGGCACGATGAGCGATGTCCAGGCGGTACGCTTCATGGCCAAGGAGCTCAAGATGAGCCCGGCCTCGGCCCGGGCCGACGTCAACTGGTACACGATGCGGCCGACCGTGCCCCAAAGCTATTTGACCGGCATGCTCCGGCTCCGCGAGCTCCGCGAAAAGTGCCGCCGAAAGTGGGGGAGCCGATTCAGCTTCCAACGCTTCCACGATGCGGTGCTGCGTTACGGTGCGATACCGATTCCGCTGCTCGAAAAAGTGTTGCTTTCAAAGGCTCTTGCCTCGTGATCGGTCTCTGCGTATAGCATGGGCCATGGCGCCGCTGCTGATCTTCGACCTCGATGGAACCCTGATCGATTCCAAAAGGGACATCGCCAACAGCCTCAACTTCGCCTTGGAAGAGGAAGGAATGCCGACCTTGCCCCATGAGCAGATCGAGGCCCTGGTTGGGCATGGCGCCCGCACCCTGGTCCGCGACGCCCTGGGGAATCCGAGCGAGGATAAGGTTGGTCAGGTTTTCCAAAAATTCTGGCGGCGCTACCTCGACCACTGCTTGGACGAAACCCAGCTCTACCCCGGCGTCGCCGACTTCCTCGAGAGCCATGCTGATTGGCCGATGGCCGTGGTCACCAATAAGCCCGAAATCTTTTCCCAAAAAATATTGGAAGGGTTGAAGGTCCGCTCCCATTTCCGCTGGCTGATCGGCGGCGACACCTTGGCCGTGCAAAAGCCCGATCCGGCGGTCTTTGACCCGATTTTTAGCGAATGGAGCGGCGAAGGCCCGGGCCTGATGGTCGGCGACTCTCACGTCGACATTGAGTGCGGCCGAGCCGCCGGCCTACTGACCTGCGCGGTGACCTATGGATTTCGTTCACGGGAGGAACTGGTCGAATGCCAACCCGATTTCCTGATCGAAAATTTTTCCGACTTCGACGGCCTGTCTTTTTTCACCTCTCATGGCGGAAGCGAATGTTGAAGCATCCGGTCTTCCGTCTCATCGCCGTCGCTTTCTTGATCCTGGGTCTTCTATCGCCGCTCGCCGCCGCCGAAGCCAACAAGAAGAAGCCTTCGGGCGGCACGCCCCATTGGGTCGCCGACGTTCCCATTCCCCAAAATGAAAAACTCTTCCTGGTTCTCAAGGGGAGCTTCTCCGACAAAAAATCGGCCGAGGACCTGCGGCGCTTCATTCAGCAGTTGATGGTGAAGGTGCCGGGCGACGGCGTCGATTCGAGCGATGCATATTCGGGACTGCCGAAGGGCAAATACATCGTCGGGATGCTATTCGACACCCGGGAGAGGGCCCTCTGGTGGATGGATTTCTCTTACCGAAATCGCAAGGTTGGGAAGGGCACGGTCAAGGAAGTGACGGTGGCGAAGGCCAGCTCCTTGCCCTATATGCCCTCGGCTTCCCGGCCCCGTCCCAAGGCCTTGATCTCCGAGGATGAGGCCATGGCCCAGGTCAAGGCCTTGCCCGACGTGCAGCGTTTGGCCGCCCGCAAGAAGCTCCGCTATAAATTCACCGATTTTCCGCGCAACGGCGACCTTCGCTATGAGATCGAAGTTATGGAAGATAAAGGGAAAAGAGACCCGGTCATGGTCGATTTCGTGATGGTCAGCGCGATTAACGGCGAGGTCGTGGAAAGGCTCTCCGAGGCCCTCGGCCAAAAAATCGAATAAGACAGAAATTGGGACACAACTCGGGCTTTTAAGGCCTCGATAAAACTTCAAATCGGCTGTACCAATCTGCAACGCTATCAAGCCTGAAAGGGCCCTTGATTGACGCCCATCTACGATTTGTCTCCTTTTGCGGGTGACGCCTCGACCCGAGGCCTTTACCAAGATCTCCTTGCCTCCGGT
>JBIOXX010000387.1:0-3246 GCA_044869875.1 bacterium
AGCCGATCGTTTTCGCTTGGTGATGTTGGGCCAGGAAGAGCTGAAGACCGTGCGCCGGTCCATTGACCGTCATTGGAAAGGCGGCGATTTTACCGGCTTGTTCATCTCGGCCGAGCGCGACACCTCGGGCCGGGATTCGATTTATTTATTGCAACCCGGACCGGCCTCGCACTCGAGGTTCCGAGATCAAGCGCTCCAAACCTTATCCAATCTCGTCCACGAGCACACTCACTTGACCCGGGCTTCCAATCAGGTGAACCGAACGCTTCGCGGGGTTTATGTGGAAGAGATGCTGTCCGAAACCCGGCGTTTGCATTGGCTGGCCGAGCAGGGTCATTCGGCTCACATCCGCCACTTTCAAGAGATCAATCCCGGCGGGCTCGGCCTTTTCCTCGCCGATTGGGCCAACCTCATCTATTTCATCCGTCAGGACGAAACGCTTTAGTTCCCCCCTTTTTCAAAGGGGGGCAAGATTTATCGCCGCCAGCCGGGGAACATGCCCTCGACCGGCGGAAGCTCGACCCGAATCGTTTGGGCTTGGGGTCCGCTCGACATGAGGACGAAAGATCCGTGGCTCATGGGAATTTCTTGGCCGACCGGGAAGTGTTGGCCACGGAGAGTCAGCCCGCCCGGATCGGTCACCGTCATCAGGTAGTTGAAAGTTCCGGGTCGAGAGCTGCTCTCCCGCACCCGCAGGATGAAGGGCCCGCAATTCAAGTCGCGTTCGCTAGCTTGAAATTGGAAGCTGCGCTCGTCGGCCCCGGTGTGGACTTGGATCCGGGGCAGCAAGCGGGCGCTGCCTTGGGAATCGTCGAGGCTCATCCGGTAAGAATGACCGCCGAGCTCGACCAAGACCGTTTCGCCGATCTCGCCGAGAATGGCCGGATTGCCCGGAGCGACTTCGATCCTTTCTCCGGCTTGGGGGCCATACTCTCGAGTGATGAAGAGCGGCGCGTCGCCGGGCCTCAGGATGCGGAACATCCCGGTGGTCGAATCGCTTTGGATCTGAACCGGACGGAGACCATCGGCGGCTGCGACTCCGGGAATCTCGACGAAACGTCGCCGGCCTCCGGCATCGATCGCCAGCGATACCTCCGTCGGCTGCGGCGCCGAAGCGTCCTGGGCCTCGGCCGGAACTCGCAGCCGCGCTTCGGTGCTGACTAAATCGGCGCCCATTCGGGCGGCCAAGCGGAAGCTTTGGCCGTCGAAAGTCAGCTCGGTGATGCCGAAACGGACTACGTCGCCGGGCCGCAGATCGAAGGCTCGCGGATTGCCGGGTACCGGCGGATGGGCTCGGCCCTGGCCGTCGCGGACTTGGACTCCCTCGCCCCGAAGGAACAGGCGATAGCCAGCGCCTTGGCGCTGCACCGCGAAGAGCGGTTGACTAGCCGATCCCGAAGCCATCGGGTCGACGATCGCGACCGAAGGTTGATGGGACGACGAGGCCGAAGCGACGTCGGCGGCATCGGTGACCGAGTAGAAATCGACGAGCGGGGCTTGGCTCCCTCCATTGGGCATGTCGGAGAGCGGGATTCGGTCGCGGTAGCTCGCCCGCACCTCGACGCCGGGAATTCGGCGTTGCGGCGAAAGCAGACCTTCCATCGCCTCGGGCTGGAGCGGCGTCGGGCTGCTCACCTCCAATTCGGTGGGTACGTGGCCCGGTGAATTCCGCTCATCGACGGTCAGGCGATAGACGTGGACGCCGTTGGAGATCTCGGGGCCGCTCACCCGGTAGGGATGCCCGGTGCCCGGACCCCGGCCTAGGGCCGGCGGAACTCCGACGACCACTAATTGGGGGGCCGCGCCCGGCTGAGCCGGTTGGAAGGCGGCGGCTTGAAGCGGTTGCACTCGAGGAACCGAACCCACGGCTTGAGCTCGGGCCGGATCGCCTACCGGGGGTCGCGGAGCGGCCTGGCGCGGAACTATTGGCTCGCCGACGACTTGAACGACCAGGGTGACGTTGTCGGCCTTGAAGCGACCGATCGGCCGGCCTTGAGGATCGATGACTCGGCTGCCGACGAGATCGGAACCGATGTAGCGCCAAGTCGGCGGCGCCGGCGGCTCCTGGCCGGTGACGATTCGGTAAGCGTCGCGATATCGTTCGGGGGTGATCCGCCAGGGCTCTCGGCCTTCACCTCGCATCGCCAAGAGCTGTTGGCGCACTTGGACTTCGGTCATCAAGGTACGGCGCAGTCCTTCGGCGCTGCGGTCGGGGCTGCGTTGCATGATGTCCCGGACCTCGGCGTAGTCGATGAAGTTTTCCCAGAAGCCGTCGGAGCCGGCGAGCAGGACTTGGCCGGACCGCATTCGCAAAGAAGTGACTTCCTGAGCGCCGCGCATACTGCCGATCGCGGAGTTGACCGACGAGCCCGAGGTCAGACGAATTTGCTGAGTTTGTCCGGCCGGGTGGCGCTCGGTTCGGGCCAGGATCGGCTCGGCGGCTCCGGTGGAAAGGTCGAAGGCTGCGGCATCGCTGTCGCCGATCCGGCGCATCTCAACGGCGTAATCGCCTTCGGCAGTCCTTTGAACTTCAACCGAAACGGCGACCGCTCCTCCTTGTCCGCGGGTTTCGCGATTTTCTTGGACGACCGCAGCGTGAGCCAGCTCGAGGGCTTGCTCAACGCTGGCACCTCTGCCAATGGCCTGACGGACGACGGTCCGTGCGATGCTGGCGGCTCGCTCCCCGCCGCCCATGCCGCCCATCCCGTCGAGGACGACGGTGACGGTTCGGCCGTCGGGCCGGGTGGCGACGACGTAGCGGTCTTCATTGTGGTCGGAATAGCCCGTTCCCTCAGTGCTGCCGGCGGAAATGCCGGTCAAGTCCTCGGTGGGATGATTTCTCCATCCCGGATCGGCCGCACCGCGGCCCGGTACTTCGGTGAGAGCTGCGAGGTCGAATTCCAAACCCTCGGCGCCGCGACGGGTCGGAAGGCCGGAGCGTTCCAAGACCTCCGGATCGGGCCGAGTGGGAACATCCAAGAGGAAGTTGCTCGAAGGATTTCCCCGCTCGTCGATCAGCCTTCGGCTTAAGGCCTCGGATCGAGTCATGGAGAAGGTGACTGTCCGAGTTTCGTTTCTTCCTTCCATGAGGGCGCGAATATTTCGGACACTCCCGTGAAAAGTGATGACGCCGCCTTGGTTGGAAACGATGGTGAGTTGCTCGCCTTGGTAGGCGTTGAGGCGAATTTCTCTCGCCCCTCTTATGTCTCCTCCGCTGGGTCCGCTGACTTCGAACCGTTCGCCGCC
>JBIOXX010000388.1:0-2392 GCA_044869875.1 bacterium
GCGCTTGCTTCATGAAGAAGGAGTTCTGCGATTCTTGAGCGGCGCCGAATCCGGCCACGATGACGCTTTCGAGGAAAGCCTATTGGAATTGGGCCAAAGACTTATGAACCGCGGACGCTATGCCGAAGCCTCGGGGATTTTGGACGAAATGACCCGGGTGGCTCCGGCCTATTATTCCCACCAAGCCGGCCGGCTTCTCGAGGCCATCCCCGACCGCCAACTGTTCGATTCCTCGATCGGATTGATTCACAATGCCTTGCTTCTCACTGCGCCTTCCGACCGGGAGCTATTGAGAACCAGCGCCCATGCCACGGCTTTCGTCTTGGGCGAAGGCCTCGCCGCCGCCGTCGCCGAAAGGGCGGGATTTTGGGCGGCGGAATACGGAATCTCCGAAAGCCTGGCCTCTTGGTTCAGCCATTCGGCGACGATGGGAGCCGTTTTACCCATTCTTTCACCCCGTTCGCCGAATCGCCCGCTGACTTTTCCCGCTTATCTTGAAGAATTCCAGAACATGTTCGAAATCTCGGCTCTGATGGGAATTCGGGGCGCCTTGTTGCGGCCGGCCTTGGAGGAGATCGGAACGGCGACGTTAGGTCGGCGCCTGCTCGGCGAGAGCTTGGATTATGGTTCCATGATCGGCACCTTGACCGGACATAGCGCGTTCCGGGCCGAGTCGGGAATTTCTTGGGAAAGCCTAGTGTTGGACAGCATCGGGCAAGATCTCCTGATGCGAGGCGGAAGGATGGCCCAAAGCATCGTCCAAACCGCCAAAACGATGGGAGCCGCGCTATTGGAGTCGCCGCAGGCGTCCACGGTTTTGCTCGGATTGATGCTGGGATTGGGAGGGCAACATTTCATCGATTCGGGAGAATTATCCGGGTTGTTCTTCGCGATGGGAAATCTCAACGGTCCGGCCTTCCGCGGAATGCCAGAGGGTTTCGGACTTGATGAAAGGCTAGGGCGGGAATTCGCGGTGCTAAACGATCGCGAGGCAGGATTGGATCGCAGGCTCCGGGCCTTGAGCAGGCTTCAGGAAATCATCGGCGAATTCTCCGAAACATCACAGGTTCAAGGATCCTTGGAAGCCTTGCAATCGGCGTTTGTCCGTATCGAAGTCGCCGAAAATAATGCGGAACAAAGGCGGTTTCAGACCAACGTTTTGCGGGTTGCACTCATGGACTCCATGATCGATCGCTTGCAGAGACTCCGGCTGCTCGGAATGTCCTCGGATCGAATGAAGCAAATTCTTTCCAAGCTTCCATGGACCTTCCCTTCCATCGAAATTTTCGATCGTTACGTCGAGAGGTCGAAATCCGAAAATACAAGATCCTGGATTCCGAGTATATTGATGGGAATACATACTAGAATGGTGCTGCGAGAATCTTATTTTATTCCCTTAATAGCAGCAAACATCCTTTCCGGTTTCGCTCTTTCTGCCGGACATCCACTGAACCATGTGGTGCATTTGCTGGCGTTTGCCGTGGTTTTACGAACCAACTTCCAAAAGGCCAGGGCCGGGAGAGAATTGGATCCCGACATAGCTCATGCATACCTCAATGTATTGCAGCGAGAGGAACTTCCACATGATCCGGAAGAGCGGGACCCAATCCGACACGCTCGCCGAACTTTATCCTCAAGGGAATCGCGACAGAGATGGCTACAGAGAAGACGCAGAATACCGGAGTCCAGTCCCAGTGCGCCGGCGCCTTTGGCGCCTGGTCCGCGAGTCGATATCTCCGGCACGTCAAACTCCGAGCCAAACCCCAACAACCTACCCAATTCCATCGATGTTGAAGAGGTGGTCGATCCCCCCCATGAAAATCCTTCCCAACATCGCCGCCGGAGGAGGCAGTAATAAGAGCCCTACCGAAATTGACAACTTGGAAAGTGCGTCTTGCCGATAATGGGCTTTGGAGTATGCTGCCACCGTGACCGTCAAAGTCGAAACAAACCTAAGTAAATTGCCCACTTGGCTGAAAACCAGCAGCAGCCCGGTCGGCACACCGCCGGCGCCGGAGGGCCCCCAGCGCAAGACCTTGGGCGAAACCCCGCCGATCGTGGCCCGGCTCTCCGACCATCCCGACTTGGTCAACCTCTTCACTCATTACGGCGCGATTCAGAAAGCCCGGCGCAAGCTGCGGCTCTTCAGCGGCAAGGACGGCAAGGTCATCTTGGCCAAGAAGACCGTCGGCGCCGCCGACAATCTCGGCAATGTTTATCTCGGCGTCGAGTTTCTCCAAGAGCACGGCGGCAACGACGCCCTGCTCAGCGCGGTCATGGCCCACGAATGGGGTCATCTCATCTCCAACACCTCGAAACACGGCAACCTCGATCACTTAAGCTGGGACGACATCTTCAAGCTCCGCAAGGATGAGGAAGCCGCCGCCGACGT
>JBIOXX010000389.1:0-13053 GCA_044869875.1 bacterium
CGCGGAGCGGCTTGTCCGCGAGCACGGACGGGGGTGCCGACGTGACAGGACCCGTTCGCTGCCGGCCACGAAGATACTTCGAGCACAAACTTTTAGCTGGTACCGCGGTGGCCTTTCAACAAGCCCCAAACCGAGATGTCCTTCTGATTCATGTACTGTTGGACCACGGTCAGGAGAGTGTTGACGAAGATATAGAGGACCAGGCCCAGCGGAAGGAAGATCATGAAGAGGGAGAACATCACCGGCATTAGCATCATGATCTTGGCCTGGGCCGGATCGACCGTGCTCGGGGTCATCTTCTGCTGGAGCACCATGAAGATGCCGAGCAGGACCGGCATGATGTAGTAGGGGTCGGGCGCCGAGAGGTCGTGATAGAAGCCGAAGAAGGGCGCATGGTAAAGCTCGGTCGCGTTGTAGAGCACCTTGTAGAGGGCGATGTAGATCGGCATTTGTATCAACATGGGCAAACATCCGCCCATCGGGTTCACTTTATGGCGCTTGAAGAGATCCATGCTCTCCAAATTCAGCTTTTCCCGATCATCCTTGTATTTCTCGCGGAGCTTCTGGAGGGCCGGCTGCAAGTTCTGCATCGCCTTCATCGACTGCATCGATTTCCGGGTGAGGGGATGAAGCAGTAGCTTGATCAGGATGGTCAGGGCGATGATGGCCAAGCCCCAATTACGCAAAAAGGAATGGAAGAGCTGGAGCAGCTTGAGGATGGGCAGGGCCACCCAGCCGAACCAGCCGTAATCGACCGCTTCCTCCAAATGGGCTTCGCCGAATTTGGCGAGAAGGGGAGGATCCTTTGGTCCGAGGTAGAGGGTGAATTGGTAGTCCCGGCTCTGGCCGGCGGCCAGGGTCTCGGTTGGATACTGCAGTTGGGCAAAGACCCGACTTCCCTCTTTTCCATAAGCCACCCGGTTTTGGGGCGAGAGGGTTCGGGCCAGGAGCAGGCTCAGAAAGTAACGGTCTTCGATGCCGGCCCAGGAGATATCGCCTACCGCCTCTTGGTAGGGCCCGAGCTTCTCGACCTGGGCATGGCGGCTCACCTTGGTGCCCATTCGGTAGAGCGGGAATTTCCAGTTTGGCGCTTCCTTGAAAATGAGGAAACCCCGGGGGGCCGCGGTGTTCTGTTCGACCTCCAGTCTCAGAGCCGGGCTGATCGGAACCGGATTGCCACTTTGATTCTTAGCTTGGAGGCTGACCTGGAGACTGTAGTCCGTAGGTCCCCATTCGACCTTTTGCTCCCAAGCGATGCCGCCCCGCTCGGCGCTATAAACGGCTGAGGCGCCGGCACCCTCTTTGATTTTGAGCGGAACAGCCGCCGTTCCCTGGCCTGGAAAGAGCAAGAGCTTGAGCGGCGGCTGGGCGCCGCTTCCACCTTGCAGCACATTGATATTGGGACCCTTGTCATTGGGTTGGATGAAATATTTTTTCAGCAGCCATTCCACCGGGAGACCGCTGAGCGAGCTCAAAGAACTCCGCACCAAGGCATTCTCCAGGACGCTGGTCTGCTCGGGCGGCAGAGCTTCGGCCGGGGCCCCAGGGATACTGGCGCCGGGGGCTTCCGGGCTGGAAGGAACGGTGGGGGCTGGCGTCGCCACCGCGGCAACCGGTTTCGAAACCGGCGGCGGGACCGGCTTTTGGATGAAGCCGTAGTAGACGAGGAAAACCAAACTACTCAAGGCGACGGCGAGAAGGGTGCGTTTATCCATGGGAAAAGGCTAACGGCGCGGCGGGACCGGATCATAGCCCCCCGGATGGAAGGGTTGGCAACGGAGCAGCCGCGACGCGATCAAGTGCAGGGCCCGGGCGGTGGGATGAGTCTCGAGGCATTGGATAGCGTAGACCGAGCAGCTTGGGTGAAAGCGGCAGGCCGGCGGCAGCCACGGAGAAATCCCGCGCTTATAGGCGCGCACCATAAAAATTAAGAGTTTTTTCAATGGCTTCCTTCGGGAAGCCCACGGGGCTCCCCTTAGCTGGAATACCGCCCTTGTGAAAGGGAATTATTTGGCCATTCGGCCCCAACATTCCCTCAAGCTCCGGGCCAAAACTACCCCTTCGGCCTTGAGGGCTGCGGCCAGGTAATAGACCAAAATATCGCGGCCCGGAAGCCGGGGCGCCGCCCGACGAAAACTCTCCCGGGCGATCCTTTTCAACCGGTTGCGGTCGACTACCCGGCGGAAGGTCTTCTTCGGCACCACGATCCCGAGCCGAGGGGTTTCGCGGTCATTGCTGCGATGTCGGATGAAAAAATAGGGAGTGGAAATTTTTTCGCCGGCCGAAATCAGGTCGCGAAAATTTTTTTCGTCGCGGAGACGAGCGTCGCGGGAAAATTTTTCTCCTCCCCAACGATCGTCTTCACCGGCGCGACGCACGGTCATTTTTTGTACGCAGTTTTCGCCAAACGCTTGCGGCCTTTGGCGCGGCGACGCTTCAGCACGTTCTGGCCGGCGGTCGTCTCACTGCGTTTGCGAAAACCGTGTTTGCGTTTCGCCTTAGTTTTACTGGGCTGGAACGTCCTTTTCATCGCGGTGACCTCGTCATTGTTGGCTGGCGAATGTGTTGAAAGCCGAGCGGTGAAAAACATTTTTGCCATCTTTAGTCAACGGCAAAAAAAATTCGTTTCGATCCCGATGGTTTATCATTTTCAGCAAAAAAGCTCTTGCCAAAAAGGGTGTGGAAAACTAAAAACCGCTCTTCTTCTTCAGCGAAAATTTTTTTTCCGAAACGGAATTTTTTCGCTGCCGAAGAAGCAAGAGCTCTTTGGAAATTTTTTCGCCGCCGATCTCGCAGCCGCTATTTTCATTTAAAAACCTTTTCTCATTTTGGATCCCGACGCATTCGAAGGCAAAGGTCGTTGGGAGGGGGAGACAATGGTTTTTTTCGAGGACGAAATGATAAAAGTTTTTTAACCCGTCGCGATCGACCTTCGGTCCCTCGGTATCTTCCGGCAAGCATCTTTCATTATTATCGGCGAAAAAATCCTCCCCGAGCTA
The DNA here is from genome assembly GCA_044869875.1 of bacterium. GTDB lineage: Bacteria > UBA10199 > UBA10199 > DSSB01 > DSSB01 > DATEDP01. The sequence continues at coordinate 3,000 of JBIOXX010000389.1, forward strand.
GCAATGGCGTGTTTTGACGCATTGTGTAAGCAATAGGGCATTTGGCCTCGAATTTATAGCTAACTTTTTGGAATCAAAGGTTTTCCCCGTTTTCCACAATGGGGGATAACCTTGTGGATATTGCCGTCGACATGAATGATATCATCCAAAAAGTCATTGCCTCGCTTCAAACCAAGATCAGCGGCCTCAACTACAATAATTGGATCAAACCGGCTACCTTCCGTCTCGGCGAGGAGCGGCGGCTCCTGATCGAGGTGCCCAACAAGTTCATCCGCGATTGGATCACCGAAAATTACCTCCATTTAATCAAGTACGAGCTCTTCAAGATCACCGGCGAGGAGCATGAGATCAGCTTCAATATCGTCGAGGAGAATTTGGCCGAGGAACCAGCGGCCGAGGCCCAGCCGGCCGAGGTCGAAGGTAAGGCTCCCAGCGCCCCCGGCGCTAAGAAGGCTCCCGAAACCCTGAATCCCAAGTATGCCTTCGACACCTTCGTGGTCGGCTCCTCCAACCAATTCGCCCACGCCGCCTCCAAGGCCGTCGCCAACCTGCCGGCCTTGGCCTACAACCCACTCTTCATCTACGGCGGCGTCGGTTTGGGCAAGACCCACCTGCTCAATGCAGTCGGGCTCGAGATTGTGCGGACCCAAAAGGCCCTTCGGGTCCTTTACGTCCATGCCGAACATTTCACCAACGAGCTGATCAACAGTATCCGCTACGAGAAGATGTTCGAGTTCCGAAAGAAATACCGGGAATCCTGCGACCTTCTGCTGATCGACGACATCCAGTTCATCGCCGGCAAGGAGCGGACCCAGGAAGAATTCTTCCATACCTTCAATTTTCTCTACGAGTCGCGGCGCCAGATCGTGGTCACCTCCGACCGTTTCCCCAAGGACATCCCCCAGCTCGAAGAGCGGCTACGCTCCCGTTTCGAATGGGGTCTGATTGCCGACATTCAAGCGCCGGACACCGAAACCCGGGTCGCCATCCTTCGCAAGAAGGCCGAGGACGACAAGATCGCCCTCCCCGACGACGTCGCCATGTTCCTGGCCAGCCACATCCGAAACAACGTCCGGGAATTGGAAGGTTCGCTGATCCGGCTCAGCGCCTTCGCCTCGCTATCGGGCAACGAAATCACCCTCGAGATGGCCCGAGAGGTCCTTAAAAACCTCATTCCCGACCGTTCCCGGGCCATGACCATCGAGTCGATCCAGAAAATGGTCGCCGACCATTACAACATCAAGATCAGCGACCTCAAATCACCCCGTCGCCTCAGGGTCCTGACCGTTCCCCGTCAGATCGCGATGTATCTCTGCCGGAAGCACGTCAAATCGAGCTTCCCGGAGCTGGGCCTCAAGTTTGGCGGAAAGGATCATTCGACCGTGGTCCATGCGGTTCAAAAGATCGAGAGATTGCTCCAGCAAGATCTAACCCTCCGGGGCGAAATTCAGTCGCTGGAGAAGATCCTTCAAATTCAAATCGGTTAAAAATATTACAAATCGTAGCGAAGGCTTTAACCCCGCCCACGGCGCTTCGCGCCGGCGGAATATTGCAGGCCAAAAACGGGGCTAAAGCCCCTTGCTACAAGACGCTCAAATATGCTTTGGAGGAACATTCAACACACAGCTTCTCCCCAAGCTTTCCCCAGGGGATAAAAACCATGGAAGGATTGTGGACCGACTGTGATTTTTGTTTTTTCCACCGATTCGAGGTCGAGACCGGAAGATTCCCACAGCTCTCGCGAAGAAATTTCGCTTTCTAGATTCGGGAGCTGGCGGTTTATCCCCGGATTCACAGCCTCTATTAGTGATTCTAAATATATATCTAAGGGTAAGAATTAGATTGATAGGCTGTGGAATCGAAAAAGAGAAAGGGCAGGTAAGATGGAAATCAAAATCTCAAGGGAAGAGCTGAAGCAAGGCCTCTACTGGACCCAGAACGTCGTCGAAAAGAAAACGACCAAGCCCATCCTCTCCAATGCCTTGATCGAAGCCTCGGGCGAACGACTCAAGCTCAGCGCCACCGATCTCGAGGTTGGGATCTCGGTTGAAGTGCCGGCCCAGGTGAAGAGCCCGGGTCAGGTGGCGGTACCGGCCAAGAGCCTCTACGACATCGTTCGCGAGATCACTGCCGAGCAGATCAGCATCAAGCGCCGCGATGACCACTGGCTTGAGATTTCGGCCGGTAGCTCCAAGTTCAAGGTGGTGGGCCTCTCGCCCCAGGAATTTCCTTCGATGCCCGAGATGGGCAAGAAGAACATCCTCAGCCTCGATGCCCCGGCCTTGAAGGCGATGATCGAGAAGACCCTCTTCTCGGTCTCGACCGACGAGACCAAATACAATTTGAACGGCGTCTTCCTCGAGTCGGCCGGCGACAAGAAGCTGCGGATGGTCGCCACCGACGGCCACCGCCTGAGTTGGGCCGAGCGGCCGATGACCCAAAGTTTTCAGCTAGCCAAAGGCGTCCTGCTTCCGCGGAAGGGTGTGCTTGAGCTCCAGAAGTTGATCCAGGAAGAAGACGGCGTACTGCCACTGGCGATCGAGGGTCGCAACGTAATGGTTCAGCGCGGCCCGATCACGCTTTTTATCCGGCTGATCGAGGGCGATTTTCCGGACTACCGCCAAGTCATCCCGGCTAAGAACGATCAATCGGCCCTTTTGCCGAAAAGCCAACTGGTCGGCGCTCTCCGCCGGGTCTCGCTGCTCAGCCAAGAGCACAACCGTGGCGTTAAGCTCACCTTCAACAGCGGCCAACTCGAGCTGCTTTGCAGCAACCCCGACTTGGGCGAGGCTCGGGAAGAGGTTGAGTGCCAGTACAAGGGCAAGCATCTCGAGGTCGGCTTCAATTACCGCTATTTCCTCGACGTTTTGAGCGTTCTCGAGGATGAGACGGTCAGGCTCGAGCTTAAGGATGAGGTCAGCCCCTGCCTAATCCGCTCGGAGATCGACAAGGGATTCCTCAGCCTGATCATGCCGATGCGGCTCTAAAGCCGTGGCGATTCAAGCCCTGACCATCCGGAGCTTCCGCAACCTCGAAGACCAAGACTTTTTGCCCGGTCCCGGCCTCAATGTCCTCGAGGGCGACAATGCCCAGGGTAAAACCAATATCCTCGAAGCGATTTATTATTTGGCCAATGGCAGGTCTTTTCGGGCCACCGAAACCGAAAGCTTGATCCGTTTCGACTCGGCTGGGGCCTCGCTCTTCGCTCACTGGGAGCAAGAGGGTTTGGAATACCGGCTCGAGGTCGGCCTGAGTTCCGAAGGTCGAGAGCTGAAATTTCAAGGCAAGCCGATCGTGAGGCTGGCGCCGGTTCAGGCCAGCCTTCGGGTGTTGGTCTTCACCCCCGACTCCTCGCAACTCTTTCGCAGCGCCCCGCTGACCCGACGCCGTTATTTCGACCACGCCATCGCCGTCCAGAGTCCGGCCTACGCTAGTGCCTTAAGTCGCTATCAGCGGGTGCTCCGGCAGCGGAATCACCTATTGGAATCGGCCGCGCCGAATCATCTCCTCGAGCCCTTCGACCGGCAATGGGCCGAGACCGCCGCCGAGCTGCTGGCCGAACGCCGGGCTTACCTCTTGCGGCTTTTGCCGATTTGGAAGCGGCGCTGGCAGGCCTTGAGCGGTGAGGATTGGAAGTTGAGCGCGGCCTGGCAGGGGCCGATCGCCGAAAGTCGGGTTGAAAATTCAGCAGCCCTGCTCGACGCCCTGGCCGAAATCGGCGCCGAGGAGCGGCGCCAGGGTCGAAGCTTGCTCGGCCCCCAACGCGAGGATCTCGTTCTTTCGATTGAAGGCCATCCGGTCCGCGAGGCTGCGTCCCAAGGTCAGCAGCGGATGTTGGTCATCGGGCTGAAGTTGGCCGAAGCCGATCTCTTCCGGGAAAACAGTCGGCGCTCGCCGGTTTTTCTGCTCGACGATCTGGGCAGCGAGCTCGACGAACGCCATCGCCGGTTGCTGCTCGAGAGCCTGGGCGAGATCGAAGCTCAAACCTTCCTGACCAGCGCCCAGCGCGGCGCTTACGCCGCTCTTCATGCCCGCAATTTCAGGGTGGAAAGCGGGCGCATTTCAGCCTAGATCCAGGGTCGGCCGGCTTTACAAGCCGGACCGCCCTATGCTACACGACTTAGACCCCTTTTTTCGATTCCTTGAAGGAGGAAATCTTGCCAACCGCGAAGCCGAACGAAGCCCCCAGCGGGGTTTATGACGCCAGTTCCATCAAGGTCCTGGAGGGATTGGACGCGGTCCGCAAACGCCCCGCCATGTACATCGGATCCACCGGCACGGCGGGTTTGCATCACTTGGTTTATGAGGTCGTCGACAATTCCATCGACGAGGCCTTGGCCGGATTTTGCGACCAGATCAAGGTCGTCATCCACATCGACAATTCGATCACGGTCGAGGACAACGGCCGCGGCATCCCGGTCGACATGCACTCGACCGAGAAGGTCTCGGCGGCCGAGGTCGTCCTGACCAAGCTCCACGCCGGCGGCAAGTTCGAGCACAGCGCCTACAAGGTCAGCGGCGGTCTGCATGGGGTCGGCGTTTCCTGCGTCAATGCCCTCTCCGGCGAGCTCGACCTCGAGATCCGGCGCGATGGCGCCGTTTACCACCAGCGCTACAAGCGGGGCGTTCCGATGGCGCCGCTGGAATCGACCGGCAAGACCAGCAAGCGCGGCACTAAAATCTGGTTCAAGCCCGACGACACTATTTTTGAGGCCACCGATTACAGCTTCGACGTCCTGAGCAACCGGCTCCGCGAGCTCTCCTTTCTCAACAAGGGAATCAAGATCGAGATTAGCGACGAGCGCAGCGGCAAGAGCCACGTCTTCCAGTACGAGGGTGGAATCGTCAGCTTCGTCGAGCACCTCAACCAGCGCAAATCGCCGCTCCATCCCAAGCCGATCTACTTCGAGGTCCAAAAGGACCACTGCATCGTCGAGATCGCGATGCAGTGGAACGACGGCTATGCCGAGAGCATTTTTTCCTTCGTCAACAACATCAACACCCACGAAGGCGGCACCCACGTCACCGGCTTCAAGTCGGCCCTGACCCGGGTCCTCAACAGCTTTCTCCAAAATCAGGGACTGCTCAAATCGCTGAAGGAAGACGGGCTCGAAGGCGAGGACATCCGCGAGGGACTGACTGCGGTGATCTCGATCAAGATCCCCGACCCTCAATTCGAGGGCCAGACCAAGGGCAAGCTCGGCAACTCCGAGGTCGAGGGCCTGGTCAAGTCGGTGGTCGGCGAGCGCCTGACCCAGCTTTTCGAGGAGAATCCGACCCTCGGCCGCAAGATCGCCTCCAAGATCGTCGAGGCCGCCCGGGCCCGGATTGCCGCCCGCAATGCCCGCAACCTGGTCCGGCGCAAGAGCGCTTTGGAGATCGGCTCGCTGCCCGGCAAGCTGGCCGACTGCCAGGAAAAGGATCCAGCTCTCTCCGAGCTCTACATCGTCGAGGGTGAATCGGCCGGCGGCTCGGCCAAGCAGGGCCGGGACCGGCGCAACCAAGCCATCCTTCCGCTCAAAGGTAAGATCCTCAACGTCGAGAAGGCCCGCTTCGACAAGATGCTGACCTCCGAAGAAATTCGGGTCCTGATCACCGCGCTTGGCGCCGGCATCGGCGAGAACGACTTCGACATCGAAAAGCTGCGCTACCACCAGATCATCATCATGACCGACGCCGACGTCGACGGGGCCCACATCCGAACCCTGTTGCTCACTTTCTTTTACCGCCAGATGCCCCAGGTGGTGGAACGCGGCTACCTCTACATTGCCCAGCCGCCGCTCTACAAAGCCAAGAAGGGCAAGACCGAAAAGTACCTCAAGGACGAGGCCATCCTCGAGGAATACCTGCTCGAGCTCGGCGTCGAGGACCTCAAGCTGAAGGCCAAGAAGAAAGAGGTCGCCGGCAAGGCCTTGAGCGAGCTGACCCGGACCCTGATCAAGTACGACCGGATCCTGAGCGGCATGCGCCAAAAGGCCGACCCCCGGCTGATCGACGCCCTGATCCTGGCGACTAACTTCTCGATCGAGACCTTGAAGGACCCCAAGAAGATGGACGCCGAGTCCGACAAGCTGGCCGCCTATCTGACCGAGTATTATCCGGAGCTGAAGGACTTCGGCCTCGACACCGAGAAGGACGAGGAGCACAGCGCCCACCGCCTGGTCTACCGGACCCTCTACGGCGGGATGAACCGCCAGACCGTGATCGACGTGGTCCTGCTCGAATCGCCGGAGATCCACGAGCTCCGCGGGATCCAAAAAGAGCTGGCCGAGCTCGGCTCGGGGCCTTACGACGTCGAGACCGGCGAGAACAAAGCCAAAAGCTTCCCGACGCTCCGCGAAGTGAAGAATTTCATCTTAGCCAACGGCCGCGAAGGTCAATACATTCAACGCTACAAAGGCTTGGGCGAAATGAACCCCGAGCAGCTCTGGAGCACGACGATGAACCCGGAAACCCGGACCCTCTTACAGGTCCGGGTCGACGACTTGGTCGAGGCCGACGAGATCTTCACGGTCCTGATGGGAGATCAGGTCGAACCCCGGCGCGAGTTCATCGAGAACAACGCGCTCAAGGTCCGAAACTTGGATGTTTAGCTAAGCCACCGAAATATGTGATTATTTTAAGCTTGGCGGGGGCGAAATGGCCATGCTACGCTTCGGCGAAACGTTTTTCGACCTAAGGAGTCTTTCATGGGCAAGGTAGTCCTCAACGATCTCGAATTCGATGTTCCTTCCAACTGGCAGGACCAAGGCATGGTCACCTTGACCATTCCTTCGACCGACAAAAACGTTCGGCCCAACATCATCATCACCAAGGAACGCCTCGCTCAGCCGGTCGACCTCCCGACTTATTTCGCCAAGATCAAAGAGGCGGTGAAGGCCCGCGGCATCCAGACCTTCCAAATCCTCGACGAGCGCGAGATCAGCATCGCCGGCCTCCCGGCCATGCAGATGGTTTGCGCTTGGGACCTGGCGGCGATGAAGCAGATGTTGGGACCCAACGCCGAGGTGCTCAAGAACATCAAGCCCGGCCAAAAGGTTCAGCAGATCCAAGTCAGCTTCATCAAGGGCGACGTCGCGGTCAATCTCACCGCCAGCTTCCCGGCCGAGCAGTTCGAGATCTACACCCGGCCCTTCCAGAAATTCCTGGCCACGATTAAATCGGTGTAGCAAGGGGCTTTAGCCCCGCTTCCTTATTCGCAGGTTTCCCCGCAATTCAGCTCGCGGAGGGTTTCGCCCTTAGCGTTGAGAAAGGCGATGCGAAAGCTGGTGTCGCCGGCGTCGAAGATCACCTGGACCTCACCGGATTCGCGCTGAAAATAGCGCTGATAACTGCCGTCGGCGAATTGCTTCAAGGTCACCGCGAAAGGCCCCTGCTTGCGGCTCTGCTGGTTGTAGATCAGGCTGCGCTTGCGGTCGAAGAAGAGCTCCTCTTCGTGCTCGGCCCATTGGATCCGCCAGAGGCTCGATCCGTTGGAATAGCTGATCCAAGTCATCGGCACGTCGTCGACCGTTCCTTTTTGCTCTTGGCCGCCTTCGAGCGGCGCTCCGCCGACCGAGCCGGCCGCGAGTCGCCGTCCGGTCGGGGCTTTCTTGCCGCTCAAGTATTTCTTTTTGGAGCTCATCGAGCCGCCGAGATCGGTCTCTTCGACGGTCAAGCCCATCGCTTCGGCCCCGCTCTGGTGGGCGGCGGCCGCCGAGAGCGAGACTTGGGCCAAGACCGCTTTTTTGGCGTCGCGGAGGCTGAGGCCGCCTTGCTCCGACCAGAGCAGGGTCCGCCCACCCTCGAGATAGATTTGAGTCCCACCCGATCCGCTGCGCAATTCGCCGGGCAAGGGCGGCAGCGAAGCCGCGGGCTTTTCTTTGGCGGCTGTGGGGGCCGCGGCCAGCAGGAAAAGCAGAGACAGGCATTTAGTGCTCGATCCGAAAATCATTCCAATCCTTTTCATCGTCGATCCATTCGCTGACCACCGACTCGACATGAGCGGCCGGCGGGCCCTGGTGAGACAAACGCTCCAATTCCAAGAGCGATTCACGCCTCCCTTGGGCCAACCATTCGACCCGGCCATCGGGGAGATTGCGGACCCAGCCGGTCAAGCCCAGCTTGCGGGCCCGCTCCTGGGTCCAGGCTCGATAGAAGACGCCCTGGACCCTGCCTCGGATCTGGGCTTTCAGCTGCATATCATTTTACTCCGCAAATTCTGCGAATTTGCTGCGCGACCCGGCCAAGCCGGGCCTTGCGTCATTTTTAACACAATCGAAATCAGCCGAGGAGATTTCTTTACGCCGCGCCGGGGGGAGCTTAAAATTTGAAAAATTTGAGGTTTGCTTATGAAAATCCTAGCCATCGATCCCGGCGGAAAGCGCGTCGGCCTTGCCGCCAGCGATGCTCTTCATCTCACAACCCGGCTCTTGCCGGTGCTCCAGGTCAAGAAACTAAAGTCCTCGGTGCCGGAGCTGGTGAGCTTGATCGCGAAGGAAGAATTCGCCAAAGTCGTCGTCGGCTTGCCGCTCAACATGGACGGCAGCGAGGGCGCCGCCGCCAAGGGGGCTCGGGAATTGGCCGCGACCCTGATCGCGGCGCTGAAGAAAAAAAAGCTAGAGTGCGAGGTCGAGCTCTGGGATGAAAGGCTGACGACCTTCGAAGCCGAGCAAAGGGCCCGCCAGCAAGGCGTCGCCAAGGCTAAGGCCAAAGCTTTTCTCGATTCGGTGGCGGCCGAAGTGCTGCTCGAAGACTACCTAGCCTCTCACCCCAAAGGCAAAAAATGAAAACCCTGTTTAAAATCGTACTCATCCTCGCCATCCTCGCGATGGCCGGCTATCTCTACCTGGCGATGCAGTGGGGCCCCTATGGCCGCGGCGGCACGGTTTACATTCCCCGCGGCAGCTCGCTCTCCCAGGTCGCCACCCTCTTGGAGCAAAACCAATTAGTCCGCAGCGGCTGGTCCTTCAAACTGCTGGCCCGTTGGAAGGGTCAAGCCAGCCAGCTCAAGCCCGGAGAATACGTCTTTGCCGAAGGCCCGAGCGCGGCCCAGGTTTTGGATAAGATCGTCCGCGGCGACCGGCTGATCCGCAAGATCACGGTGCCCGAAGGCTACAACTTCGCCCAGATCGCGGCATTGATCGAGCAAGCCGGCATTGCGCCCCGAACCGAAGTGATGAAGAGCTTCCGCGATCCGACCCTGCTCGGCGAGCTCGGCTTCGCGGCGCCGAGCCTCGAGGGCTATCTCTTTCCGGCGACCTACGAGTACGACCGCCAAACCAAGGTGCCGGATCTGTTGAAGGCGATGGTCGACAACTTCAAGCGAAGCACCTCCAATCTCGCGGCCCGAGCCATTGCCGCCGGCTGGACCTTGCCCCAACTCGTCACTTTGGCTTCCTTGATTGAAAAAGAGACCGGCCAAAGCGCCGAGCGGCCGCTGATCAGCTCGGTCTTTCAAAATCGGCTGCGCATCGGCATGCCCTTGCAGACCGATCCGAGCGTGATCTACGGCTTGGCCAACTTCGATGGAAACTTAAGGCGCGAGGACTTGCGCAATCCCCATCCTTACAACACCTACGTCCACATCGGCCTTCCGCCCGGTCCCATCGCCTCGCCGGGTTTGGCCAGCCTCGAAGCGGTGCTGGCTCCGGCCGCCAGCAATTATCTCTTCTTCGTTTCCAAGGGCGACGGAACCCATTTCTTTTCATCGACCCTCGACGAGCACAACGCGGCGGTGGCCCGCTACCAGCTCGGCAAGGGACTGAAGACCGAGACCGCGCCCTCGACGCCGGCAGCGCCGAAGCCGCCGCCAACGCCCAGCGCCAGTACCCAAACTACGGGCACAAGTCGGCCGGCGGACAAAGCGGTGCCGATGCCGGGAGCACCCTTGCCCCAGACGCCAAGCGCTAATGCGCCGTTGATGAAGACGGCGCCGATGCCTCGCTAATTTTTTCTCTTATTTATTGAACAGGCCCTTGAGAGAGCTGACCAATTGGTCGGCTTCGCGCTGGACCCACTTCGGAGGAAGTTGGCTGCCCGCGGGACGGACTTCTTTTTCCTCCGCCGATCCGAT
>JBIOXX010000390.1:0-2362 GCA_044869875.1 bacterium
GCGGTAACTCGGCCTCGCTGAGCTGCTGAAAGGAGTAGAGGGCCTTCAAGGCCTTGGCGACGATCGGATCTTCCAAGCCGTGGCCGAGGATCTTCAAGGCGATCGCGCCGTAGGCTAGGGCCGGATAGATATCCTCGGTTTTCTCGATGTGTTCCCGAATGTATTTTTCGCAGCGGTGGATGGCCGAGGTTCGTCTAAACTTAGGTAGTTTAATTTTCTCTATATTTTTTAATACTTTATCGACATTTAAAAAGGCTTTACCTAAAGAAAACCAGTCTTCGCCGATCGAAATCGACCAATCGCGCCGGGCTTCCGGGCCTTCGACGTAAAGCTCTTCCAAATCCATCGACAACTTATGTACAGGCTTTTCATTGAGGACGATGAGCAGCGGAACGATGCAGGCTCGGGCCCAGGAGCTGAATTCGTAGATATTAATGGGAGCCCATTTGGGCAGCATCATAAAAACATAGGGCATGGCCGGGGCCGCCGACCAGGGCGCCAAGCCGAACATCGCCATATGGATCTTGGTGAAGACCCGAACCTTGGTCGGACCGCCACGGCTGCGGATGAAATCCCGGGCCAGGACCATGGCCGGATGGTCCGCCGAATAACCGCTCATCTTGAGCGCCCAGTAACATTCGACGGTCGTGCTGAGGTCGCCGGGACCATCGTAATAGAGGGCCCAGGAGCCGTCCCGACGCTGTTGGGTCAGCATCCGCCGGCAAAGGGCCTGGCTGATCTGGGGGTCAGCGATGCCTAAAAATTCCCTTAAAAAGAGATATTCGGCGCCGATGGTCTCGTTGGCTTCCAGCGTGTACCACCAATAGCCGGAGCTGAATTGATGGCTAAGCAGCAGGCTTTGGGCGCGCTCAATGGCCTGGGATACCGAGACCTTGGGCTTGAGATCCAGGGACGGAACCAGGGTCCGCTGGGTCTGTGGGGATGTCGACATGGCCGGGGGATTTACCGTTTTCAGGGGCTAAAAACAAGGGGCTCGGCGAGCCCCTGAGATACCCATAAGAATGATAAGATGCATTATGTTAAGTTAATTACCATTTATTCTCATCTTCGTCTTCTTCGTCCTCGATCTCGTCTAAATCGGCCTCTTCTTCGTCAAGCTCGTCTTCCTCGTCGTATTCGAAGTCTTCGTCCTCCTCGTCGTCCTCATCCTCTTCTTCTTCGTCATCCTCTTCTTCATCGGCATCATCAACGGCCGGCCGGCGGAACCGGGCGCCTTTGCCGAAGCTGGAATCGATGCCGGCCTCTTCGAGGATCTCGACGTCGCATTGGTAGTCCTTGGGATCGACGTAATCTTCGAGGACGCTGATCAGGGCCTCCAGCTCATCCTCGCTTTCGAGAGTGCCGGTGATCTTGAGCTTGTCATCCTCGAACTTGAAATCGAGCTCGCTGGGATCGATTTCGTCGTTCTCCTCGAGATGATTCATGATCTCTTGAATGAGCTCTTCTTCGGAAAGCGTGCCGTATTCTTCGATGGTCATGGGACCTTATCCTCCTGGCGGCTTGATCAGGGGCTATTTTGCTATTCCGCCCCTACCAGTTCAACTTCAAAAACGAGAGTCGAATTGGGCGGGATCTTCGGCGGCCGGCCGGCGGCGCCATAGGCCAGATCCGGCGGAATCATCAGCTCGCGCTTCCCGCCGACCTTCATCGTCAAAAGGCCTTCGTCCCAACCCTTGATCACCTGCCCAACGCCAATGATGAATTCGATCGGCTGGCCGCGGGGAATCGAGCTGTCAAAGACCGTGCCGTCGGTCAGCTTACCGGTGTAATGGGCTTGGATCTTGCGGCCAACGGTGGGCTTGGCGCCCTTCCCGACCACGATGTCGCGGTATTTCAAGCCCGAGGGGGTGGTCTGATAGACGGCCGCTTTGGGAGCCACGGCCGGAGTTGCCGGCGGCGCCTTGTCGGCGGCACGGGCAACGCGCCAGGCGCCGAGCGTCAGCAGGGTTAGGACTAGAAACAAAACGGTATATTTCGACATCGGGCTCATCCTCCTTTGGGAGTCAATATGAAGTGCTGGCTCGGCAGCGGCGGCGGCTCGAGGACCCAGGCCAAACGCCGCATCGCCAACATCGCCACCCCGAACAAAAGCGGCAGCCAATAGGGCATGCCTAAAAAGTCGGGCTCGGTAAAGTAATAAAGATTGAGGCTGGTCAGGAGCAGTTCCAGGGTCGGTCCGAGGCAGGCGCCGATCAGAAAAACCAAGACGTCCCAGGGCTGGTGAAAGAGGCTGAGCCTCAAGGCCACCACTAACAAAAGGCCCAGCGAGAGCAAATAAGGCGAGCTGTGGAACAGCAAGATCGAGGTATAGACCAGGGCCAGAACCAGGTATTCGAAAACC
>JBIOXX010000391.1:0-7555 GCA_044869875.1 bacterium
ACCGAGCGCCAATTCATCGCCGAATCGAAGCGCCGGCCGCCGTCGCCCAAAATTTCCTCCTGGGTCCGGGCGATCAGATGGCGATCGACGTCGCGGAAGCGGTAGATTGACTGCTTGGGATCGCCGACCGCGAAAAGCCGCGGTGCCGCGCCGCGGGCCTTGGCGTGGCGCAGGGCTTGGAGGATCCGGATTTGAACCGGCGAAGTGTCCTGGAATTCGTCGACCAGGAGATGCTGCAGCGGTTTCAAGAATTTTCGCAGCGCCTCGTTGGGATGGTTCAGCAGCTCCAAGGCCTTTCGTTCCATGTCGGAGAAGCTCATCCAGCCAAGCTCGGCTTTGCGGCGGTCCAACCCTTCGAGAAAGGGGCGAGCCAGGTTTTCCAAGGATTGAAGCAATTCGGCCTCGGCCGGCTCGGCTTCGGGAAGCTCGGCCGCCTGAGTTTCGGAAAAAAACATCTCGATCCGAGCGAAGATCAGTTCCCGGAGTTTGCCGATGCCGAAAGCCTTGAGCAGGCGCAAGGCATCGGGATCCTCGGCGAGAAATCGCTCCCGAAGGAAAATCCGGAGCCGCTCGGCCTTGAGCGTTTCCTCCAAGGCCTCGTCGACAACCTTGAAGGCCTTACGCTGTCCGGCCGGACGGGCGGCGTCGATCAATTGAAGACAGAATTGGTGAATGGTCCCGATCGAGGCTGCGAGGAGCTTACGGCGCCATTCGTGCAGCAGCTCCTCGGGAAGGTCGCAGAAGGCCGGATGAGTATCCAGCCGCCCGAGAATCCGCTCCTTGAGCTCCTTGGCCGCCTTCTCGGTGAAGGTGAAGGCCACCAAGTGAGCCGGATCCAAGCCCGATTCGAGCAGGGCGAAGTAGTGCTCGACCAAGAGATAGGTTTTGCCGGCGCCGGCATTGGCTACGACGATGGCGTCGCGATCGAGGCTCTGGATCGCGGCCTCGAGATCGCTGGGCGCCGGCGCCTCAATTTCGCGGTTTGTTTCCATAGCGGCAAATCTCGAAATAATCGCAATAGACCCCCGAGCATTTTTCGGGATCCAAGGAATAGTCGCCGGTCAGGGCCCGCTTCAGCAGCGAGCGGAGCCGCTCTTCCAAGCGGCTGCTGACCTTGTCATATTCCTCGTTCTTCATGATGGACTTGGAGCTGGCGAAATTGTTGCGATGGGTGAAATCGCGGAAAAGCTCGCGCCGAACCATGCCTTGATTTTTGCTCCGCTCCTTCAAATCCCAATAGAGAGCGCCCAGGGCTTCGGCTTCGGTGAAAAGGCTTTGACGGACGGCCCGCAAGTAAATCCAGAGCTGGAGGCTTAAGCCTTCGCGCAGCTCCGCGGCCATGTCGCCGGATCGCGAGGACTTGTAATCGATCAGCAGAAAGTGACGGCCGTCCTCGCTTTGATCGATGCGGTCGATCTGGCCCTTCAAGGGCAGCTTGAGGCCATTTTCCAAGTCGACTTCCAAGGGCGGCACCGAGCTGCGGCCGAAGCTCCACTCGAGATGGCGGGGGATCAAACGCTGCTTGGCCTGAGTCCAGCATTCCTGTTCTTCGGTTAGAAGAAAGCGGGCGATCTCGCGCATTCTTTCCAATTGGTCTTGGAGCAGCACCGGCGGAATCGGCGAGGGTTCGCCCATCGTTTCGGCGGCCAGCACGGCGTAGACCCGCTCCAGACTTTCCTCGACCTGGGCTAGGGTCGGCCTTGCGCCTTTTTCGAAGTGGCCACGAATGAGGTCGGCGAAAGCGGCTTCCAAAAGCCGATGTTGGAGGCTGCCGCGGCGGCGGGGATCGATCTCGAGGTCCTCCTCGGGCTCGCGCGCCAGCTTGAGATGACGGCGGGCGAAGAAACTCCAAGGGCACTTGGCGAGGTTGTCGAGATAGGTCGGGCTCAAGGGCTTGGCTTGCATTTGCTCCAGCAGCAGAGCTTCCAAGCCGAGGCCGCTTAAATTGCCGGAGTCGACGCCGAGCGGCGGGGTTTGTCGCGCTGCCTCGCGGCGGAGATTTTCCTCCCAAAAAGCCGAACGGCTTGGGGGCCGCAGCGAAAGCTCGCTTTCGCTTTGCTGAGCCTCGGGTGGAACCAAACGGTCGAGCCAAGGCGAGGGCGAAGTCGGCCGGCCATCCAGCGAAAACTCGGCGTAACTGAATTCAAGTGCAGCCCCGGCCGAGTGGAGGACCTGGTCGAAGCCCAGCTTCTCTTCCCAGGCGGCCAGAGCGAAAGGCTGTTCCTCTTCAAAAAAGGCCGCGCCGGCTCCGGCCGGCACCGCTCCCTCCTGAAGGCCGGCGATCCAAAGTCGGGCCGGTGAAGCGATTCCGGGGCGATCAAGGCGACGCCAAGGAAGCTGCTTAGCGGCGGCCGCCGAGGACAGGCGGAGGCTCAGCCACTACTCGCGGATCTCTTCCAACCATTGGCCGGGCTTTCTCAGCTCCGGATCGAGGCTTTGAGCCGCGACTTGTTCCTTCAACTTTTGCAAAAAGGCTTCGAGCAGGCGCAGGCCCTCGCCGTCGCCGGATCGGGACAGCCGAGCCTGGAATTCGGCGAAGAGCCTTTCCTTGCCGGCCAGAAATCCCTCTAAGGTCGATTCGCCATCGGCCAAATCCCGTCCCAAAACCGCGAGCAGCTCGGCGCAGAGCGCGGCGTGGCTTCCGCTGGCATTCGGCAGCATCAGTCCCAAGCTGGAAAGAAAGCGGGCTTCGAGATGGGGGCCGAGCTCGCCGGCGGCCGGAATCAGAAGTTGAAAGTCGAAAGTCGATTCCTGCTCCAAGAGCCGGCCGGCTTCGTGAATGACGGTTGGGAAGGCGAGCAGTCGGCGCGAGGGTGGCGGCGAGGCCGACCATTCTTCGAAATCTTCGGCCCACTCCTCAAGCGAATCCCGCCAGCTCAGCCAGCGGCCTTCCTCACCGGCCAGCGGATCGCGCGGCGGCAGGTAAAGATGAAAGAGGACGCCGGGAAACTTTTGGAGCAGGGCCAAGATTCCGCGCAGAAAGTTCGGCTCCGGAGCCTTGAAGCCGAGGAAGAATACTTCGCGGACCTCGGAAAGCTCGCGCCAATCCTGGCTCGGCAAGGCCGACCAGAGCCGGCCGGCGGCTTCCTCGGCGCTCCAAGCTCGAAAACGCTCGGCCAAAGTTTTTTGCCAAGCCTGAGCCAGCCGGGCACCGGGATTGAAAGCCGGGCCCGGACCGTGTTGCCGAAGGATTTGCGAAAGCTCTCGAATCAGCCGGCGCTGCGAATCGAGGTCGAGCGTCCAGTCCAGCTTGGTTTCGGCCATGGCTTGACGCAAGGCCCGCCTTTGCAAAGCCGGGCTCGGGGCCGGCCGAAGCGCGGGAAGCTCGCGGAGCAGGTTTTGGATCAAGGCCGGCCAAGTCAGCAGGCTCTTGCCGATCAGCACCTCGCCCAAGCGCGGATCGGCCAGCAGACGGCGCTCGAGATCGAGGCGTGATTCGAGGTCCGGGACCACGATCCGGAAGCTGTCCTTGAGCTTGAAGTCGACGTGCTGGCGCAAGACCGCCTCCACCGCTTCGTCGCGGCAGGGGACGAGGGAAGCGGAATAGACCAAGCGCAATGGCATGCTATCCCTCCCCGGCGGAGGGCGGAGAAATTTCGCGGGAACCCTGGCGCGAGACCAAGGCCACGGTATCGGCCAGCAGGCCGAAGAAGAACAGCATCATCGCCGCCAGCAGGAACAAGACCGTGGTGTCGCCGATGTTGCGGTGAGCGATGTCGTAGATCAGGCAAGGAATGGCCAAGACCGCCAAAAAGGCGCTGGCCGGGAGGAAGATTCGGAGCGGAGCGAAGAGGGCGATCATCCGGACGATCAGCAGCATGGTGCGAAAGAAGTCCTTCATCGAGACTCGGCTCTGGCCGGTGGTCCGCTCCTTCAACTGGATCGGCAGGTAGTTGACCTGGTAGCCGCTGCGGATGGCGGCCAGGGTAATCGTCGTGGTCAGCGAAAAACCGTTGGGCAGGAGATGCAAAAATTGGGCGGCCAGCTCGCGGCGGAGGGCCCGCAAGCCGCAGTTGAGGTCGGGGATCTGATAGCCCACCAAGTAGTTGGCGACTTTATAAAGGAACCACTTTCCGGAACGGCGGCTCAGGGCTCCCGAGCCCTGGGGCCTTTCTCCCACCGCCATGTCGGATTCGTTCAGGGCCTCGATCAGCTTGCCGATGTCTTCGGGAAAAAATTGATCGTCGGCGTCGAAGAAGACGATGGTTTCGTGCTTGGCATGGCGGATCCCGGTCTTGAGCGCGCCGCCGTAGCCCAAATTATGACGATGTCGAATCACGTGGGCGCCGGCGGCGGCCGCGATCTCGGCGGTGCGATCGGTCGAAGCGTCGTCGATGACCAAGATCTCGTCGCCGGGCCGGGCCCGCCGGACCTGGTCGATGACCGAGGCGATGGCGGCTTCTTCATTGTATGCGGGGATTAGGATGCTCGCCGGGGAGGCCATGAAAATTTTCTAGCATTTCCAAGGCCAAGGGCCAAGCAAGAAGGCTGGGGAGCGGGCCTAAAGGCCCTTGCTACGGGATCTTGTAGCCAGGGGCTTTAGCCCCGCTCTTCGATTGCCGGCAAACTTGACTAAAGGCCCTGAGCCCCTCTAGAAGCGCTGAAGATGCGTTCCAGGCTTTCCATACTTTTGTTTTGGACTTGCTTGCTCGTGGCTCCGGCCTGGGCCGACGCGCCGGGACCTTCGTCCGAAGCGCCCAGCCTCAACGTCGAAAGCCGGCCCGAATCGGTGCCTAGCGGACCCTATGGCGAGATCCTCTTTTTTCCCGGGGATGCCCGCCCCGCCGACGAACGCCACCGGGTCAGCGCCGGCCAGAAGATCGACCTCTGCATCCGCTTAAGCCCCAATGCCTCGGCCTTCATCGACCGCTTGAAGGAGAAGGCGATCGGCTTCCAATTAATCATGGAGGATTCCGCGGTTCCGCCGCACCGGATGACCATCGTGGTTGGAAACCGGCTCTTCCACCTCAAGCCCGACGGTCAAGCCTGCTTCGGCGGCGATTGGAGCATCCCCACGACCACCGCCCCCGGAGTCTATCAAGTCGCCGATTTATTTTGGGCGACGACTTCCCAAAGCTATTATTCGCTGCGCCGTTATCTCTATGAGTTCTCGCGGGTCGAGGAGCTCGAGGTACAAAATCCCAAGGTCGATCAGGAGCCGCCCAAGCTGCTGTCCTTCCGGACCTACCAAAAGCCTCCTCAAACCATGGCCTACGATGCCGGTGTTCTGAAGATCAAATTGGAGCAGGCCTTTGAGCTCGTCGACGGTGGCAGTGGAATCGATCGGAATACGCTGCGGGTGACTTACCGTCTCGGCGTCGGCGACGACCGCAGCAACCTCGAGGACGCACGCTGCCGCCGCATCCAACAGACCCAGCGCTATCGCTGCGTGGTCGTCCTGGCCGCTCCCGATTTCTTTTGGAGCACCAATCCGGTCCGCCTCAGCTTGGATAGCCTCTCGGTCCGGGACAAGGCTGGCAATCGGCTCTGGTTGCAAGGCGAGGAGGCTTTCAAAGCCATCGAGCCCCAAGGCGCCTTAGTCTTCGAATTCGAGCGTAAGAAGAAATGGAAGGAACGCCACGACCGGGATTTGAAGCGGGAGTCGCCGCTGCCGGTCCGAGGGCTCGGCGCCGAGCCTCCATTGCCCGAGAGCCTCCCTCAATCGGGTTGACGGTTCCGGCAAAAATCACTAAAGCACCTATCCCGCCGCTTTCAGCGGCCAATGGCCAGGTAGCCAAGTGGTAAGGCAGAGGTCTGCAAAACCTCCATCGCGGGTTCGATTCCCACCCTGGCCTTAGTATATTCTTTCACATCGCGTTTTGAGCCCGGGTGGCGGAACTGGTAGACGCACAGGACTTAAAATCCTGAGGTCCGAAAGGGCCGTGCCGGTTCGATTCCGGCCCCGGGCATCTTTCCTGTGATTTGGCAATAATTAATACATTTTATACAGCTAGGGTCTCATCATCTAACTACATGAAAAATAATATTTATTAGCTAAGACCCGAAAACTACATCCGACTACACACCTTTTGAATTCCTCCCCCATTTTCGCGGAACAAAAAATTAAGTAAAAACAAATAGTTACAGACATGCGGTTGCCCCTGCTTTTGGCCTTCGTATTGCTTTACTGGTTTGGCGAAGCTCCGGGTAGGGGGCCATAAAACCTAATTAAGGAGAAAGCAAAATGGACTTCATCTCGCAAGTTCTCAACACTGTCCGATCCACTTATCAGGCCGTCAGCGACGGGGTGAAGATGGTCGACGACATGATCACACCGCAGAAGCCCGTTGACTTCAAAAGCTTCTTCAAGAATCAGAATATTCCGCAGGGGCGTCTCAATTGCGACTGCAGCACCCGTCTCTTTTTGGATTTTAAGCAAAACCCCAAACTCCAAAAAGAAATTTCACGTCTCCTCGAGTCGGCCCAGAAAAAGTAATTGAACCATAACCAAAGAAGCCCGAGAGCCCATTGTGGGCTCTCGGGCTTTTTTATTGGATGCCCCGGCCGCCGATGCTATGACCTTGTCATGCATCAACCCTGCGGCGACATCGTCCTCGACGAAAACAAAATCGCCGCCGCGGTCGATCGCCTCGCCGCCCAAATCCAACAGGACTATTCCGGAAAACCGCTGGTCGTCATCGGCATCCTGAAGGGCGCCGCCATCTTCATGGCCGATCTGGTTCGGAAGCTGCAGCTTCCGCTGCGCATCGATTTTCTCCGCGTCTCCAGCTACAGCGCCGAAGGCCGCTCCGGCGACCTGAGGCTCGAGTTCGACCTGACTCAATCGGTCGCCGATTGCCATGTCCTGGTTTTGGAAGACGTGGTCGATACCGGCCAAACCCTGCGCTTCGTCAAACCCCACCTTTTGGGCAAAGGCGCGCTTTCGGTGAAGTTTTGCAGCCTGCTCCGGAAGACGACCTCGCCAGCCGATCTGCACGTGGATTACGTCGGATTCGAGATCGGCGCCGATTACGTCGTCGGCTACGGGATGGACCTGGACGGCCTTTACCGAAACCTGCCCTGGATCGAACGCTGCGAGGCGACAAAACCCTAGACAACTCAGGGGCTTGCTCTTATATAACCCAAAGGTGAAGCTCCTATGACCCCAGAAAATATCCTCCGGATGTTCCAGGATGCGGCTGAGCGGCGAGGGGACGAAGGCTGTCTGCGCTACAAGCAAGGCGGTCTTTGGCAGACCGTCTCGTGGACCCAAGCCCTCAATTTCGTGAAATCTTTTTCCGAGTCGCTGAAAAAGATGGGGATCGTCGGCGGCGACCGGGTCGCGATTATCGCCAATACCCGTTACGAGTGGACCCTGCTCGACGTGGCCATTCTGTCGCTGGGCGCCGTCACCGTCCCGATCTACCATTCCTCGGTTTCCGACGAGGTCGAGCACATCCTTCGCGACAGCGGAACCAAGGTCATTTTCGTCGAAAACTCCACCCAGCTCGAAAAGGTCCTCAAGGCCAAATCCGGCCTGAGCCAAGCGCTGAAGATCGTCATCATCGACGGCAAGGTGATGGGCGAGGGGATCCTCACCTTCGACGAGTTCAAG
>JBIOXX010000392.1:0-4579 GCA_044869875.1 bacterium
AAGGACCTGCGACTGCCTTGGTTGGTAGGAGGTCCTTCGGCCCCTTCGGGTCCTCAGGATGACATTCCTTAATTACATCGCATCAAACAAACCCGTCGACAGATAGCGCTCGCCAGTGCTGGGCAAAATGGTCACCACCCTCTTCCCCTTCCCCAGCTTCTGGGCGATGGGGATCGATGCGAAGATCGCCGCACCCGAGGAGATGCCGACGAAGATGCCTTCCTTCTCAGCCAAGGCCCGGGCGACGCCCTTGGCCTGCTCGTAGGAGACCGTCACTACTTCATCGATGACGTCGCGGTTCAAAATTTCGGGAACGAAGCCGGCGCCGATGCCTTGGATCTTGTGGGGGCCGGCTTGGCCGCCGGAGAGGACCGGCGACTCGCTGGGCTCGATCGCGATGATGCGGACCGAGGGCTTCTCCTTCTTGAAGACCTCGCCGACCCCGGTGATGGTGCCGCCGGTGCCGACGCCGGCGATGAAGACGTCAGGCACTTCGCCCAGGGCCGCGATGATCTCGCGGGCGGTGGTCCGGCGGTGTACTTCGGGATTGGCCGGATTCTTAAACTGCTGGGGCATGAAGACCTTGGACTCTTTTTCGGCCAGCTCGGTGGCCCGCTCGATGGAGCCGCGCATGCCCTTCGGTCCCGGCGTTAAAACCACCTCGGCGCCGAAGGCCCGCAGCAAGGTCTTGCGCTCTTGGCTCATCGTCTCGGGCATGGTGAGGATCAAGCGATAGCCCCGGGCAGCGCAGACCATGGCCAGGCCGATGCCGGTGTTGCCGCTGGTCGGCTCGATGATGACGGTCTCGGGTGTGATCAGTCCCCTCTTCTCGCCGTCGAGGATCATGTTGAGGCCGATCCGGTCCTTGACCGAGCCGGCCGGATTTTCGCTCTCCATTTTGCCCCAGAGCTCGGCCGCGTCTTCGCCGATCAGCTTGCGCAGCCTCACTAGGGGAGTGTCGAAAACCAGATCGAGAACGCTTTGTCCGACGCGCGGCATAAATCCCTCAGTGAATCTCGGGTTGGGGTGGCAGGCGGTTGAGCTCCTCGGAGAGCTTGACCTCGGGGAGAACGTTCTTTTCCCGGGCCAGCGAGTCGCGGAGCTCGTCGATCTCCCGCTCCAGCTCCCGGATGGTCTTGTTCTTCATCTTGACCTCGCGGTTGCGAGTGAAGGCGTTGACCGCCCCGATCAGGGCCGCAAAGACCATTCCCAAGGTGAAAGCGATGATCAGCAGGTAGCCCACCGGAAAGTCGATCGACTCGAGGTAGAGGAAAGGCGGCATGCTGAACTTGAAGCTGATCTTGGTGGCCAGGCTCGCCGCCTGTTCGGTCGAATTGGTGATGAAGAAGTTCGCGACGATGAACAAGATCAACGCGGCTAAAATCACTTTAACGAAGCGCCAAGCGGCCATGGATTCCCTCCAGGATTAGATGCTTTTAATTAAGATGATTTCTTCTTTTTTGCCAGCTTTTCCAGCACCGGTTTCAATCGATCGTAGGTTTCCCCGAGATACTCGATCATCACCTTGGTTTCGTCCAAGACCGGCATCCAGTTGGTGTCGCCGGTCCAGCGCGGAACGACGTGCAAATGGAGGTGATCGCGAATGCCGGCGCCGCCGGCGGCTCCGAGGTTGATTCCCAAGTTGTGGCCCTGGGGGGACATCGTCTTCTCCAGCGCCTTGATGGCCAAGGCCGAAAGCCCGAGCATCTCGGCATTTTCGGGCGGCTTCAGCCGGCTCATATCCTTGGTGTGGCGGTAGGGAACCACCATCAGGTGGCCGTTGTTATAAGGATAGCGATTCAGGATGACGTAATTATGCTTGCCGCGGAAGAGGATCAGGTTGTCGCGGTCTTTTTTTTGCTTGGGGAGCTTGCAGAAAATGCAGCCTTCGATTTTGGGGCCGAGGATGAATTCCTTCCTCCAGGGCGCCCAGAGGGCCTTCATTCGCCGCTCGCCTTCTGCTGGACCGGCGCGGCTTCGCCGCCATCGTTGATGCGCTCTTTCAATTCCTTGCCGACCTTGAAGAAGGGAACCCGGCGGGTGGTGACGAAGACCTTTTCGCCGCTCTTGGGGTTGCGCCCTTGGCGGGCGTTGCGGGTGCGGACCTCGAAGCTGCCGAAGCCGCGGATTTCGATGCGGTTGCCCTGGCCCAGGGCTTCGGTCATCTTGTCGAAGACGGTGTCGACGATCAAATCGACCTCTTTTCGGGACAAGGTCTTGAGTTGCTCGGTGAGACGATCGACCAGATCGCTTTTGTTCATAACATCATCCCCTTCGTCCAATAAAGCGCACGACCTTCGCGCAAAAAGTAATACCACTTCAGAAACGCCGACGATGCTTCGCCTTCGGCCAGCAACTCCAAGAGGCCGGCCTTTTTCTTCTTCGGGTAGACCAATTCGGGCTCTTCGTCCAGACCCAAGAGGTCTTGGGCGATTTCGACCGCCTTTTGCTGGCCACCCAACTCGTCGACCAGGCCCAAATCGACGGCTTCCTCGCCGGTGAAGACCCGGCCGTCGGCCAGCTCCTCGACCTCGGCCATCGTCAAGCCCCGGCCTCGGGCCACCGCTTCGATGAACTGGCGGTGCATGCCGTCGAGCAGGTCCTGGAGATAGGCCCGCTCTTCGGGGGTGATGGACCGAAACGGGCTGCCGACGTCTTTCATCTTCCCCGACTTGAGGACCTCGGCCTTGACCCGAATCAAATCCAGCAAGCCCTCGACGTTGGTGTAGTCCATCAGGACGCCGATGCTGCCGGTGATCGTGCCCGGCAAGGCCACGATCGTATCGGCCGCCACCGCGATGTAATAGCCGCCGGAGGCCGCCACCGTCCCCATCGAGACGATGACCTTCTTCTTTTCCTTCACCCTTAAGACCGCGTCGTAAATCTCTTGGGAGGCGCTGACGCCGCCACCCGGCGAGTCGATCCGCAGGATCAGGGCCTTCAGGCCGTCGTTTTCATAGACCCGGTTCAGTTCCTCGATCGATTCCTTGGGATCGAAGATGCCGCCCCGTATTTCGACGACCGCGACTCGGTTCTTACCCGGTAGGTGGAAGCCACCGCCTTCGGCTCCGTTCATGGTCCAAGCCAGGAAGAACAGAAAGCCGGAAAGCCCCAAGATCAAAAAACTGAAGAAGAGAAGCCAATAGCGCTTCATTTACTCTTTAGCTCTTTAAGACATCGGATAAAGTCGCCGTCGAGTCACCCTGCTTGGCGCGGAAATCCTCCAAGGCCTGCTTCTCGGTCGACTTGTGGTAAATCCGAATGCTCATCACGACCCGGTGTTCCTTGTCGTCGATATTGGTCACCTGGGCTTCGATTTCGTCGCCGATCGCCGGGGATTCGCCATCGAGCTCCTTATTGGAGATGAAGCCCATGACCTCCTCGCCCAAATCGAGCAGGACGCCGTTGTTCTCGACAGCAGCCACCTTGCCCTTGACGTGGCTGCCGGGGCTGAAGGAGCGGAGGATCTTCTGATAAGGATCCTCGTCCAATTGCTTGACGCCGAGCGAGAAGCGTTCGTTCTCTTGGTCGATGTTGAGGACCACCGCCTCGACTTCTTGGCCCTTCTGATAGACTTCCGAAGGATGCTTGGCCTTGTGGGCCCAGGAAAAGTCGGAGACGTGAACCAAGCCGTCGATGCCCTCTTCGATGCCGATGAAGACGCCGAAGTCGGTGACGTTCTTGACCTGACCCTTGACCCGGGAGTTGAGCGGATACTTCTTTTGGAGCTGGCTCCAGGGATTGGGCTCGATCTGCTTCATGCCGAGCGAGATGCGGCGGCTGTTGGAGTCGAAATCGAGGACGACGGCTTCGATGCTGTCGCCGACGTTGACGATCTTGGAAGGATGCTTGACCTTCTTGAGCCAGCTCATCTCGCTGACGTGGACCAAGCCTTCGACGCCCTCTTCCAATTCGACGAAGGCGCCGTAATCGGTGACGTTGACGACCTTGCCGCTGAGGCGGGTGCCGACGGTGTACTTCTCGGGCACGCTTTCCCAAGGATCGGCGCTGAGCTGTTTCAAGCCGAGGCTGACCTTGTGGCTGTCTTGGTCGAACTTGAGGACGACGACCTTGAGGGTCTGGCCCAAAGCGACGACTTCGGAGGGATGCTGGATCCGGCCCCAAGTCATGTCGGTAATATGGAGCAAGCCGTCGATGCCGCCCAAATCGATGAAGGCGCCGTAGTCGGTGATGTTCTTGACCTGACCTTCGACGACCTGACCTTCGGCGATGTTCTTGAGCAGCTCGGCTTTTTGAACTTCACGCTCGAGCTCGAGGATGGCGCGGCGCGAGAGGACGACGTTGCCCTTGGCCTTGTTGAGCTTGAGAATTTTGAAGCGGAATTTCTTACCGATGAGCCTGTCGAGGCTCTTGACCGGCTTGAGATCGATCTGGGAGCCGGGAAGGAAGGCTCGCACGCCGCCGACGTTGACGACCATGCCGCCCTTGATCTTGTTGATGACGACGCCTTCGATGATGCCGTTTTCTTTTTCGACCTCGGCCAGCTTGTCCCAGGCTTGGAGGGCATCGGCCTTCTCTTTGCTCAAGACCACCATGCCCGATTCGTCTTCGGCGGCCT
>JBIOXX010000393.1:0-5427 GCA_044869875.1 bacterium
CCCTGGAATTGTTCAGAATTCGATGCTACACCGTGGCTGTTTCGCCGGGACAAGGGATATATGCGATTATCGACGATTCTGCTCCTCCTCACCACGCTGCTCTGCAGTGTCCTGATCTGGACCCAAATCAACAAACCTCGCGACATGGTGGAGAGCGCCTATCCGCTGAACAGCTTCTCGCTGAACCCCTACAAGAAGCACCAGAGCCCCTTCCAAGGAAAAGATTTCACCGCCGAGGAAATCGAGGCCGACCTGAAAGTGCTGGAAGGGAAGACCTCGACCATCCGCCTTTACAGCTCCTTGGGCGGTCTCGACCAAGTTCCGGCCATCGCCGCCAAATACAACATGAAGGTGATCGCCTCGGCCTATCTCGACGCCAACCCGACCAATAATAGCAATGACCGCGAAGTTGAAGCCGTCATCGCGATGGCCAAGAAGAACAAAAACGTCGTTCGGGTGATCATCGGCAACGAAACCCAACTCCAGAACACCGTGCCTCGGGAGAAACTCGTCGCTTATCTCGACCAGGCTCGGAAGAGCTTGAAGAAAGCCAAGATCCCGGTCTCCACCGCCGAGCCCTGGGACTACTGGCTGATGCATCCCGAGCTGGCCAAACACGTCGATTACGTCGCCATCCACATTCTGCCCTACTGGGCGGAAGTGCCGGCCGAGGAAGCCGTCGATTACGTGCTGTCACGGCACGAAGCGGTGAAGATCAGCTTTCCGAAGAAGCAAGTCATGATCGCCGAGACCGGCTGGCCCAGCGACGGGCCGCAGCGCGGGGCCGCCAAGGCGACCCAGGCCAACCAGGCTTCCTTCGTCCGCGGCTTCATGGCCAAGGCCAAGGAGCTGAAGCTCGATTACAACCTGATCGAAGCCTTCGATCAGCCCTGGAAAAGCTCGATCGAAGGTCGGGCCGGAGAGCATTGGGGACTGATGGACGCCGACCGCCATGAGAAATTTCCCTTCCAAGGCCCGGTCCTCGAGGATCCCAACTGGAAATGGTGGGCGATGTGCTCGACCGTCCTCGGCTTCTTCGGCTCCTGCCTCTTCCTGATGCGTCGCCAAGACATCAAGCTGCCGGGCCGAATCTTCTCGGTCCTGATCTTCCAAGTGGCGATCGCGCTGGCCACCCAGCTCGCCCGTGAAGCCTCGGACCAATACATGTCGCCCGGCGACATCGTTTTCTGGGCGGTGATGATCAGCGCCCAGGTGCTGCTTGCCATCATCCTGCTCACCGACGCCGCCGAAATCGCCGACGTGGTCGGACACAAGGCCCTCAAGCGGCGCTACAGCCCGCTCAAGCTCGGCCAAAGCCCGGCCAGTGACTTCCCGATGGTTTCGATCCACCTCGCTTGCTGCAAGGAACCGCCGGAGATGGTGATCGCCACGATCGACAGTCTTTCCCGGCTCCAATATCCCAATTTCGAAGTGCTGGTCGTCGACAACAACACTCCCGATCCCGAGCTCTGGAAGCCGGTGGAAAAACGCTGCCAAGAGCTGGGGCCGCGATTCCGCTTCTTCTCGCTCGGCAAATGGCCGGGCTTCAAGGCCGGCGCCTTGAACTTCGCTCTCCGCGAAACTAATCCCGAGGCCAAGATCGTCGGCGTGGTCGACGCCGACTACATCGTCGAACCGGATTGGCTGAGCGCTACCGTGCCCTATTTCAAAGAGCCCGAGGTCGCCATCATCCAGGCGCCCCAAGAGCACCGCGAGTGGGAGCACAACGTCTTCCAGCGGATGGAGAACGACGAGTACAGCGGCTTCTTCCGTATCGGCATGGTCCAGCGCAACGAGCACAACGCCATCATCCAGCACGGGACTATGACCTTGATCGAAAAGGCCGAGCTCGACAAGCTCGGCGGCTGGGCCGAATGGTGCATCTGCGAGGACGCCGAGCTGGGCCTGCGCATCCTCAACGACGGCAAAAAATCGATCTATTTCGACCATGTCTTCGGAAGAGGCCTGGTGCCCCACACCTACGAGGCCTACGCCAAGCAGCGCTTCCGTTGGGCCTACGGTGCGATGCGGATCCTGCGGCGTCATTGGGCCAAAGGCTTGGGCTTCACCGGCAATTTGACCCATGCCCAGCGCTACCAGTTCATCAAAGGCTGGCTGCCTTGGATCGGCGACGCCCTCCACATGGTTTTCACCTTCACCGCCATCGCCTGGAGCTTGCTGCTCATCCTCGACCCCAAGCACACCGATTTCCCGGAGCCGATCTTCATTTATCCGGCGCTGCTGCTGGTTTTGCTGCGGATCTTCGGAACCATTTGGACTTATAACGCCCGAGTCAAGATCGGAATGAAGCGGACCATCCTGGCGGCCGTCGCCGGCGGATCTCTCACTCACAAGATCGCCAAGGCGGTATTCCAGGGCCTCTTCGGTTTCCGATCCCAGCCCTTTTTCCGCACTCCGAAGAAAGAAAGCTCGGCGCCGCTTTTCAAGGCGATCACCGCCGTGTACGATGAGTTGCTCTTGGCGATCAGCCTCTGTGCTCTGTCTTACGGTATCTTGGACGTCTTCGGGACGATCAATGGCCAGGCCCTACTCTGGGCGGTTTCGCTGGTGATCCAGGCCATTCCTTATTTTGCGGCTATCTTAGCGGCGCTGATCAGCAGCTATTCACGGACGCGGACGCTTCCCACGGACGCGACCGAGCTGGCAACGACCTAGGACTTGATTCCCACCGATAAGGCCAGCGCTTCCAACTCCTTGATCCGATCGCGCTTCCGGGCGGCGGTTTCGAAGTCCAGCTTCTCGGCCGCGGCCTTCATCTCCTTGCGCAGCTCGGCGATCTTCTTCGGCAGCGAATCCAAAGGAACCTCTTCCTCGATATCCGCCAATTCGGTCGGCACCGTGAAATAATCCTGCTCTTCGACGCTGGTGAGGATGTCCTGGATGTTCTTCTTGATGGTTTGAGGAGTAATCCCGTGCTCGCGGTTGTAGGCTTCCTGCAGCTCGCGGCGCCGCTTGGTCTCGTGCATGGCCACCGCCATCGATTGGGTGACTCGATCGGCGTAGAGGATGACGTGGCCGTTGACGTTGCGGGCGGCCCGGCCAAAGGTCTGGATGAAGGAACGCTCCGACCGAAGGAAGCCTTCCTTGTCGGCATCGAGGATCGCGACCAGCGAGACCTCGGGCATGTCCAAGCCCTCGCGCAGCAGGTTGATCCCGACCAGGACGTCGAAAAGCCCCCGCCGCAGGTCGCGGATGATCTCGACCCGCTCGATGGTCTCGATGTCGCTGTGGAGGTAACGGACCTTGAGACCGATGTCGGAGAAATACTTCGTTAAGTCCTCGGACATCTTCTTGGTCAGCGTCGTCACCAAGACCCGCTCGTCGTTGGCCATCCGCTTGCGAATCTCCTCGACCAAATCGTCGACCTGGTCCTTGACCGGACGGACGTCGACGGTCGGATCGACCAAGCCGGTGGGCCGGATCACTTGCTGGGCAATCTGACCCTGGGTGTGCTGCAGCTCATAGGGGCCGGGGGTGGCCGAAACGTAGAGGATCTGGTCGGTCAAACCCATGAATTCGTCGAAACGCAGCGGCCGGTTGTCCAGCGCCGAAGGCAGGCGGAAACCGAAGTCGACCAAGGTCGACTTGCGGGCCCGGTCGCCGTTATACATGCCCGAAATCTGAGGAACGGTGATGTGGGACTCATCGACCATCAGGAGGAATTCATCGGGATAATAGTCGATCAGGGTCGGCGGCGGTTGGCCGGGATTGCGACCGGTCAAGTGGCGGCTGTAGTTCTCGATGCCCTTGCAGAAACCGATCTCTTCCATCATCTCGAGGTCGAAACGAGTCCGCTGCTCGATGCGTTGAGCCTCGATCAACTGATTGTTCTCGAAGAAGTGCTTGATCCGCCCCTCGAGCTCGGCCCGGATGTTGATGGTCGCACGCTTCATGGCGTCGTCCCATGTCACGTAGTGGCTGGCGGGGTAGATCGCGATCTTCTCCAGCTTCTGCAAAATCTTGCCGGTCAGGGGATCGACTTCTTGGATCGAATCGATCTCGTCGCCGAAGAACTCGACCCGGATGGCCTTCGATTCCTCGTGGGCCGGAAAAACCTCGAGAACGTCGCCGCGAACCCGGAAAGTGCCGCGATGGAAGTCGAAGTCGTTGCGGGTGTATTGGATCTTGATCAGCTCGCGCAAGACGTCGTTGCGCTCCACTGAAACCCCGGTCTCCAGAAAAACCAATAAACCGTGATAGGCCTCGGGCGAGCCCAGGCCGTAGATGCAGCTCACCGATGCGACGATGATGACGTCGTTGCGCTCGAGCAGGGCCCGAGTCGCGGCGTGGCGCATCTTGTCGATCTCTTCGTTGATCGCCGAATCCTTCTCGATGAAGAGATCCTGGGCCGGGACATAGGCCTCGGGCTGGTAATAATCGTAGTAGCTGACGAAATACTCGACGGCGTTTTCCGGAAAGAGGTCCTTGAACTCGCGGTAGAGCTGGGCAGCCAAGGTCTTATTCGGCGCCATCACCAAGGTCGGCTTCTGGATCTGACTGATCACCTGGGCCATGGTGAAGGTCTTGCCCGAACCGGTGACGCCGAGCAGGGTCTGCTCCCGCTGGCCCTTTTTAAAGCCTTGGCTGAGCTGGGCGATGGCCGTCGGCTGGTCGCCGCGGGGCTGCATTTCGGAAACGAGTTGGAAAGGCTTGAGGAGCATTGGGGTAATCATTCCGGCGACGATTGGTCAACCGGGAATCTTCAGATACACCTTGGCGGCTCGCCGGAGCAAGCTTCCACCGGAATGAAGGATCCAGACCGCCAAGATGATCCGCAGAATCTTGGCCGCCACCACGATTCCATAGACTGCCCAAGCGTTCATCCCCATCATCGCGGCCGCGATCGCGCCGATCACGCAGGGAATGACGGTGAAGACGCCGATGGTCAGCTCGACGTAGCCGTATTCCTGGGCGTGAGCCAGGATATCGCCGACCTGGGCATACACCCCGTCGCCTTGGGTCAAGGTATAGAGGTAGCCGTGAAGAAAGGTGAAGCTGGCCAACACGACCAGCCCTAAGCCGGCGGTGACGCCCAGGATCGCGGCGAAGCACCACTTCTTCACATGACGAGGCCGGATCGCGACCGTTGCGCCGAGCAGGCTGTCGCAGGGAATGAAGACCAGGAAGCTATCCAGGAAAAAAAGCAGGAAGAAGACCGGCGTCACCCAAGGCGCGTCGGCATGCGCCGCGATCTTATACGCGTAATAGGCGATCTTTTCCTTCTTCATAATAAAACGCCTACTTCGCCTTCCAAAGCGTCGTGCCGTCGGGCTTGTCCTCGAGGATCACGCCCCGGGCCGCCAAATCGTCGCGGATCCGGTCGGCTTTTTTGAAGTCCTTGTTCTTGCGAGCAGCCTTGCGCTCCTCGATCTGGCCCAATATTTCGGCCTCGCTCAGCGCGCTGGC
>JBIOXX010000394.1:0-4303 GCA_044869875.1 bacterium
CCCTACCGTTTGGCCACCGCCGATGAGAAGAACAAGGTCGATACCAACTCCTTTGAATGGGTCTACCCTTGGGGCTACGACTTTTCCCCTTATTATGGAATTTTCCGCCTGACCTTCCAGGGTGACCGGAATCAAACGGCCTTCCCTCAGCCAATCGGGCAGCATCCGATGGCGCCGGAGTACTACCGCGACTTCACGATTTACGGCACCCGCGACAACCTAGGAAATGTACGGGAATTTACCTCCTCGGAAGGGGAGCCCGGAACCGTCGTACTCTCCGGCGGTTCGGTCCGCGTGCCTTACGGGCCTTTCTATCTGCCCGGCGGTCGCAATTATCCGATGACTCGGAATCAGGTCACCGATTCCATCGGCGGTCTCCGCTTGGCGATGGATATCCCTCCCGTTCTGCCTCTCCCTTAAATAGCGTACAAATTTGGTGAAAGCTCTTTTTTTAGAAATAGGGCCCTCATTCACCTTCTCTTGATGATAATGTACCTTAAAATGACGGGTACTTGGAAACCCATATTGTCAATTGATTGACAGTGCCGTTTGAGTACATAAGGCCTGATTAAATCACCTAAAAGTTGAATGAATACAGTTATTTGTACATATTATATTCTCAGTAAACAAAACCAAGCCTGAGATAAACTCTCATAATTAACTTGAACGAAATTATGTAATATTTTGGGATTATTGAACTATTCAATAAATGTACGTAATGGCACCGATGTTGCTTAGTAGAATAGTACAACAAATTAGCATCATTTTGTTCTGACCGGGGCATGTAGGAAAAAAGGAGGTATTGCTTGAGCAATCCCGTTCAAGTACCAGTAAATTCGCTATTATATTCAGGCTTAACTTCTGTATCCTCGCTTTCTCCCGTCAGCGTTGCCGCCGAGACCAACTCCCAGGGCTCCCAGGATGTTTTCATTCCTCTGGGGCAGGGTCCGGACATGAGGCCCGCTTCCTTCCATCTCAATCAATTCTGGACCCTCATGGGCCAGCCGGTTGATATGGCGACGGAAGGTCAGAGCCCGGATATGGTGGTACAGCCGCCGGACATGGTGGCCGGTCAGCCGGTCGACATGGTCGCCGGCCAACCCGTAGACATGTAAAAGAATTGGTTGAAGACTATTTCTCGAAAGGCCCCTCCTTGCTGGAGGGGCCTTTTTCATTTAAAGAGGCAAGACCCGGCTTTGCCGGGTGCGCAGCAAATTCGCAGAATTTGCGGAGTGAGATAAGCCATGCTCTTCGGGAAACGGCGGCGGGACAGCGAGCTCTTGGAAACCTTTCGCACTTATTCGAAAGAGCTCAGCTCCATTCTCAGCTTAAAGGACTTGTTGAAGAACTTGCTTCGGACCTTGACCGAGATCGCTGAGGTTCGAAACGGGGCCATTCTCCTATTGGAAGCTCCGATCAAGGCCTTCGTCGTCCGCGAAAGCCGGGGCGGAGAGCCCTTGATCTCCCAGTTCTTAATTAAAGATTCCTTCATCCAATACTTGAGCCGTTCCTTCCAGCCGATGACCAAGCATCGCCTCCTCGAGGACCGGCGTTTGATCGACGTGAAGGAGTCGGGCATCCATTTCCTGACCGCCCTCAATGCCGAGGCCGTTTTCCCGATGCATGCCGAAAATAAGTTCATCGGCCTCCTGGCGCTGGGGGCGAGACGCGAGGGTCAGGCCTATTCCGAAGAGACCCTCGATCTTTTGGGAGTGCTGGTCACCATGGCGGCCATTTCGATCGACAATGCTATTCTGTACGAATCTTTATCGCGACAAAATTTGGAATTTTCAGAGATCGCCAAGCTCAAGACCCAATTTGTCAGCACCATCTCCCATGAGCTCAGCACCCCCTTAAATGGGATCCTAGGCCTGACTGAAGCCCTACTGGATGCCGAGCAAAGCGCCAACCTCACCGACGACCAGCGCCGCTATCTGGAGATGATCCAGTCGGCCGGCCGGGAGCTCTTTGAAGTCGTGAGCCACATCCTCGATTTGACCCGGGTCCAAAGCAAGAAGGCGCCGGCCGAGATCCGTAAGGTCGATCTTCTCAAGGCCTTGGGCGAGGTCACCGCCGAAATCGAGGAAGCTCTCCGCGAAAAACGAATCCACCTCGAGATCAACCTCGATTCCAACTCGACGGTTTACGGCGATGAAGGCCAAATCCGCCAAGTTTTTGCCTGCCTCCTCGAAAATGCCCTTAAGTTTTCGCGTGAAGGGGAGTCCCACTCCATCGCTATCCTCAGCTCGCGAGTCGGCGATATGCTGCGGGTTTGCGTTCGTGACGAGGGGATTGGGATCGAGGAGAGGGACCAGTATTTCATTTTCGAGGAATTCCGGCAGGCCAACGGTGACCTGACCCGGGAATACGGCGGCACCGGACTCGGCTTGGCCATCGCCAAGCACATCGTCGAGCGCCACGGCGGCCGGATTTGGGTCGAATCGAAGAAGGGCGAGGGCGCCCAATTCTACTTTACCCTGCCGCTCAAGCCGGCCTTGGTCGACGCGCGGGAAGTCGACACTCAGCGCAAAGAAATTTCCTAGCAAATTGATGATAATTTTTTGGCGACAGCCTCCAATATTCCTTGATTTGCCTTAAGTTTTTTTACATGAGAGGACGGCGTGAAACCGCCTGTCCATAGAGTGGTTTTTGGGTTGGGGACGGTCCTCCTCTTGCTCGGCGCGGGTCCCTTGCATGCCCAGACCACCGAGCTTCAGGTCCAGACTTCTTCCGAGAGCCGACCCTCGGCTGCTCCACCCGAATCCCGTCCCATCGCCGCGCGCCCTCGCGCCGAATCTCACCCTAGCACCACCGAAGGTTGGGAAGTGCCCCGCGACATGCCCGAAAGCCCCAGCGGCTTCGAAGAGGAAAACGAATCGGCGCTCAAGCCGCCGCCGGAAGTGCCGATGGGCGAGGGACCCAAGCTCAACCTCGACGATTGCCTGCGGATGGCGGCGCTCAACAACCGCGAGATTCGGTCCAAGAGCTTCGACATGCAAATAGCTCAGAACAAACTGAAGGAATCCAAAGTTACCGGCATTCCGGTCTTTGAATATGAGTTCCTCTCTTTTCCGGCACCGCGTGACGCCGACCACGCGGTCAGCAGTTTCTTCGAGGGCGATTTGACTTTCGGTCAGCGCGGCAAGGTCACGATGGGAATTCCGCTCTACACATTTGGTAAGATCGGCATCGCCCAAGAGTTGGCTCGCAGCGGCATCGCCGCCGAGCAGGAGAAGAAAGTCGACAAGCAGAATGACGTTCTTCTCAAGGTCAAGCAGCTCTACTACGGCTTGCTGCTGGCCAAAGACGTCCGCGAGCTCTTCCAAGATGCCAGCAACCACCTTGGCAACGAGGTCAAGCGCCGGGAGAGCAGCCGCGAGCCGGCCGATCCGGTCGAATTGACCCGGCTCAAATTGTTCCGTTACGAAATGCTCAACCGCCTCCTCGAAACCGACAAGAAGGCGGCCTTGGCCCGGGAGGGCTTGCGGATTCAATTGGGGATGGAGCGAGGGACCTTATTTTCGCTCGACGAAGAGCACCTGACGCCGGTCGAGACCGAAATCAAGCAATTCGACTACTACCTCGAGCTCAACCGGCGGAACAATCCGAAGAACCGCTTGCTCGACATCGGTGTCAAAGCTAGCGAGGCCCAGTACCGATTAGAGCGGCGGAAACTGGCGCCCGACATCGGCCTTGGCGCTTTCTACGAATTCGGCCGCACCGTCCAGCCCATCGCCGGAGTCAGCCTGACCGACGATTTCAACGATCCCTTTAACTTCAACCGGGTTGGCTTTGGTCTGAGGGTCAAGGGCGATATCAACGTCAATCAATATCTCGCCAAAACGAGGGCGGCTCAGGCCGATTATTTCAAAAACGCGTTGAACAAGGAAATTGCCGACGAAGGGCTTGAATTGGAATTGAAAGACGCCTATTTGAGCGTCTTCCAAAGCAAAGAGGCCATGGAAAACGGATACCGGGCGATGAAGTTGGCCCGGCAATTTGTTTTTCTGACCAAAACCAATATCGACATCGGCGTCGGCGATAAAAAAGACTACTCCGACGCCCTTCAAGCGTACTTGGTTTCCAGAGGCCGCTACCTCGAGTCGGTCTACAACTATAATATCGCCGTCGCGGTGCTCGAGCAGCGCAGCGGTGGCATCGCGAGGAAGGAATGAGAATGAAGCGAAGTATCGCGAAGATTTTTTCCCCGAGTCTGGTCCTGGCCGCGGCCCTGAGCCTTGCCGCGCCGTCGGCCCATTCGGCGGTCAAGGGATCGACCCCCCCAGCGGCACCGGCGGGAACG
>JBIOXX010000395.1:0-4564 GCA_044869875.1 bacterium
TCAAGCTTTCGCCCGACGCCATCACCACCGGCACCGAACCGATCGAGCTTCAGCTCTATTTCGAGGATAAAGACCGGGGCGGCGATTTCGAGTTCAAGCTGGTTCCCGAGGACTTAAGCCAGCGCGATACCTGGAAAGTGAAGCCGCCTAAGAAGTGACACGGAACGTGTCATCCTGAGCGAAGCGACGAAGGATGACATTCAGAGATTAAACTCGACTCTCGGAATCTCAACTCCCAAAAAGCTGCGGAAGCTCTCCTCCAAAATCCAGCGCGAATCGGCGATCCGGCTCGAAGCCGAAGCCTCGTCTTCCCAAAAGCTCTCAGGGATTGTACCGGCCAAGCCCTGGCGCTCGGGCCCGCGATGGCAGGCGGCGCAGAGCAAGCCGCCTTGGCTGGCCAAGAAGTAGTAGCGGCCCGGCTCCTGGGCCTGACAGCGGGCGCAGCGCGAAAGGTCGAGGTGAAAACCCAGCCGCGAGAGAAGCTGACGGCGGAAGGCGACGTCGAGCCAAGCGGCGTTCTCGGCCGAAGCCCGACGAAAGACCTCCTGCAGCAAGGGAAAGACACCCGCCACCTGCTGGCCTTCGGGCAGAGCCTTGGCCAAGAGGCCGAGCCACTGCAGGGCCAATACCGTTCCTTCATAGCTCTCGCCGATCGCCGGATAGCTCTCGCGCAAAGCGCATTGCAGCAAAGTCGCCAGGCCCCGTTCGCTGGGCTTGAACTCGATGTCGAGGCAATGGACAAAGTCGAGGACGCCGGAGAAGCGCTTGATGCTCTTGCGGGCGCCGAGCGCGATCATATCGACCCGGCCGTGGCCGGAGGTGAGGAAGCTTAGGATGCGATGATCGTCGCCGTAAGCGACCGAGCGCAGCAGGAAGGCCAAATCCTTGATCGGTTCGGCTATTTTTGCAGCCATAGCACCAGGATGGTACCCGCCCCGAAGAGCAGCAGCAAGAGCAGGAGCCAGCCGAGCTTGGCGGCCGCCCGCGGTTTGATGTCGGGCTTATCCCAAGCTGTCATCCCCTTGAGCAAATCCTCGAAGCGGAGCAGGACGTCTTCGGGATTCAATCCGACGTAAGAAGCATAAGCCTTGAGGTAGCCGCGGGCGAAAGTCATGCCGGGCAGCTTTTCGAAATGCTCCGACTCGATGGCCTGGAGATACTCGATCTTGACCCGCGTCTGGTCGGCGACCTCAGCGAGGGGGATCTTGCGCAGTTCGCGCTCGCGGCGGAGATAAGA
This sequence comes from bacterium, assembly GCA_044869875.1. Lineage (GTDB taxonomy): Bacteria > UBA10199 > UBA10199 > DSSB01 > DSSB01 > DATEDP01. The sequence continues at coordinate 1,238 of JBIOXX010000395.1, forward strand.
GCCTAAGGATTCGGTCATATTATAAATTTTTACCGTAGATCAGCTTCAGCTTTTTCTTGGTCCCCTCGGGAACCAGGAGCTTATTGGTGACGATGGCGTGGCGCAGGGCCCGGGAACAGACACATTCCCGCTCTTGAACCACCTGAGGGATCACCCGCCGGATCACCTGCTGAGCGGTTTTGACGTTCTTGAGCAAGGTCGCGATCACCATTTCGGCGGTGACGCTGTCGTGCTCCTCATGCCAACAATCGTAGTCGGTCGAAAGGGCCATCGTCGCATAGCAAAGCTCGGCCTCGCGGGCCAGCTTGGCTTCTTGGAGGTTGGTCATCCCGATGACATCGGCGCCCCAGCTCCGGTAGAGCTTGGACTCGGCCTTGGTCGAGAACATCGGGCCTTCCATGCAGATGTAGGTGCCGGCGGGATGAGAAACCGCCCCCTCGGCCTGAGCGGCCTGATGGAGCTTGCCCCGCAAAACCGGGCAAATCGGTTCGGCAAAAGAGACGTGAGCAACGATACCCTCGCCGAAAAAAGTCGAAGGCCGTTGAAAGGTGCGGTCGATGAATTGATCGACCATGACCAAGTGGCCGGGCTCGATCTCTTCCTTGAGCGAGCCCACCGCCGAAACCGAAAGGACGAACTCGCAGCCCAGTTTCTTGATCGCGTAGATATTGGCCCGAAAATTAAGCTCGCTCGGCAAGAGCCGATGGCCCTTGGAATGGCGGGCCAAAAAGGCCACCGAAACGCCCTCGAGCTCACCGATCACGAAGTCGTCGGAGGGCTCGCCGAAGGGAGTGTCGACCGACCGCTCCTCCAGGACTTTGAGACCCTCCATTTCGTACAGCCCACTACCGCCAATAATCGCGATTTTTGGGTCTTTCATGGTTGCTCCTTGCTGGCCCAAGCTTTTACTTAGGACGGCGGCGAAGCTCAACTGAATTTCCCTGCCTCCGAAGAAGTCGATCTGCTATATCTTTGCGCATGATCGAAAACATGGATTTAGGCAAGATATTGAAGCGGGCCCTCAAAAATGGCGGCGATTTCGCTGAAATTTTCGAAGAATTGAGCCATAGCACCCATCTCCAACGCGAAGGGCGGCGCTTCGAGAAAATCTTCAGCGGCGCCGATGCCGGCGTCGGCCTGCGGGTGGTCCACGGCGGCAAGACCGCTTACGCCTACACCAACGAGATCACCGAAGAGAGCTTGCTCGGCCTTGCCTCGGACTTGGCCGACGCGGTCCGGGCCGGAAATTTCGACAGCGATATCGTCCTCCAAAAGAAGGAGCCTGATTGGAAGCAGGTCGTCAAGATCGATCCAAGCACCGTCGGTCTTCCCGATAAGATCAAGGTCCTGCAAGAAGCCGACGACTTGGCTTGGAGCATCGACCGACGCTTGGCCCAAGTCACCACCAGCTACCGTGACCATCTCCGGCAAATCCGCATCGCCAATTCCTTCGGTGAGCTTTGCGAAGACCGACAAATCTACTTGGTCTTTGTCGTCCAAGCCGTGGCTTCGGACGGCAAAAATCTTCAGACCGGCTACGAGCCCTTGGGCGGCACCCAAGGCTTCGAAGCATTGAGTGGAGGTGCCGCCCTTCAAACCGCCGAAATCGCGGCCCGGCGGGCGATCCGGATGCTGGAAGCGCCGCTGGCCCCTTCCGGACCGATGACCGTGGTGGTCGCGGCCGAAGCCGGCGGCACCTTGGTCCACGAAGCGGTAGGCCATGGCTTGGAGGCCGATCTCGCCCGCGAAGGACTCTCGGTTTATCAAGACAAGATCGGCGAAACGGTCGCCGGTCCCGCGATCACGGTGCTCGACGATCCGACCCTGCCCGGCAAGCGCGGCTCCTTTCTTTTCGACGACGAAGGCACACCCTCGAAACGCAATGTCCTCATCGACCGCGGCATCCTCAAGAGCTACATGAACAACCGGATCTACGCCGCCCGCGACGGCGTCGCCCCCACCGGCAACGGCCGCCGCGAGTCCTATCGCCACCGGCCGATCGTGCGGATGACCAACACCATGATCGCGCCCGGCAACGACGATCCGGCGACGATCTTGAAAAGCGTCGACCGCGGCCTCTACGTCACCCGAATGGGCTCGGGTCAGGTCAATACCGTCAACGGCGATTTCGTCTTCGAGGTCAGTGAAGGTTTCTTGATCCAAAATGGCGCGCTGGGAGACGCGGTCCGGGGCGCAACCCTCACCGGCAATGGGCCGACCGTTCTCAAAACCATCGATCGAGTTGGAAACGATATGGGTTATGGCATCGGCACTTGCGGCAAGGACGGCCAAGGCGTTCCGGTGGCCGATGCCCAACCGACCCTGCGGATTCCCGAGATTACGGTCGGCGGTCAGGGCGCGATCATGACCCAGGAATAGTTCCGCCCGGCCTTCTCCTCGCCCCGGGCCAGGGCGCCGCGGTGGGAGTGGAAAAGATCTTCGCGGCAACGGGTGCATTCGGGATGAATTTCCAAATTTTTCGGTAAAATGCCGGCGGCTGTGGCTTGGGCCGCATTGGCCGCCTTCAAGTCGAGGTCGAACTTCTCGCTATTGGGCCGAGGCCGGCAGATCTTCGAGGCCGCAGCGGGCGTGAAATGCTCGGCCACTTCCTTCCCTACTTCATAACAAGCTCCGCAAATCGAAGGGCCGATGGCGACGAAGATCTCGGAGGGATCGGCTTTGAATTCCTTTTCCATGATCCGGATCGTCTTGGCCAAGATCTCGGCCTTGGTGCCGCGCCAGCCGGCGTGAACCGCCGCCACCACCTGATTGGGATGAGCCAGCAAGATCGGCACGCAGTCGGCGGTTCGAATTGCGATGGGAACCGCCCAAGCCGTGGCGACGACCGCATCGGCCTTCTTCCCCTTCATCGCCTTGGCCTCGCGAAAATCCCGGATCGTAACAACGGTGTCGCCATGGACTTGGTCGACCTGGAAAAATTCATCGCCAAGGTCCTCGGGCAGACGGCCGAGGAAGGCACCGGCGATCTTGTCGTAGGGAGTGAAGAAAATCATGTCTTGGCCTTTTCTAATTTGGCGCGAAACTTTTGCATCTCCTCGCGCAACGGCGCCTCGAAGCTCATCCGTCGTCCACTCCGCGGATGAAGGAAGCTGAGCTTGCCGGCGTGAAGCAGCTGGTATTTCGTCGCCGCCAAAGCTTGGCGCCATTCCGGCGGCGCCGCATTATTCCGCCCGCTGCCATAAAGCGGATCGCCGACGATGGGATGGCCGATCTCGGCCAAGTGAACCCGAAGCTGATGAGTCCTTCCAGTCTCGGGCTTGAGCTCGAGCAGCGATACCAACCTCCAACTTTCGACGACCCGGTAGT
>JBIOXX010000396.1:0-3006 GCA_044869875.1 bacterium
CCATCCCAGTTTTCGGTTGGCAGTATGGCATCGGTCAGCACTTCAAGATCGGCTCCGACGTCTCCTTCGATATTATCTTTAACGGCAATGATGCCGCTTTCGCGACTCGGCTCTTGCCGATCGTCCTGAAATACGCTTTCTAGTAAGATCGAAATGGGACAGATCATCGACGGACAAGCCATCAGCCAAAAGCTCCGGGCCGAGGTCAAGGCCGGCGTCGAGGATCTGCTCCGCCAAAAAAATGTCCGGCCCGGTCTCGCCGTGGTCTTGGTGGGAGAGGATCCCGCCAGCCAAATCTACGTCCGTAACAAGACGAAGGCCAGCGGCGAGGCCGGGATCACCGGTTTCCAGCATGACCTGCCGGCCGACACTCAGCCGGCCCAACTCCTCGAGTTGATCGACCGTCTCAACCGCGATCCCCAGGTTCATGGGATCCTGGTTCAGATGCCCTTGCCGCCGGGGCTGCGCAACCTCGACATCCAATCCAAAATCGATCCGGCCAAGGACGTCGACGGACTGCACCCGCTCAACCTCGGCAATTTGGCCACCGGCCGGCCCTGTTTCCGCTCCTGCACGCCCTTCGGCGTGATGAAGCTCCTCGACGAGATCGGCTACGATCTCAGCGGCAAGCGGGCGGTGGTGGTCGGCCGCAGCAATATGGTAGGCAAGCCAATGGGGCTGATGCTCCTGGAGCGGAACGCGACTGTGACTTTTTGCCATTCCAAAACCCTCGATCTCGCCGGCGAGGTCGGCCGAGCCGACCTGGTCGTCGCCGCGATCGGCGCGCCCGAATTCGTCAAGGGCGCCTGGATCAAGCCCGGCGCGGTGGTGATCGACGTCGGGATCAACCGCTTGCCCAGCGGCAAGCTGGTCGGCGACGTCGAGTTCGCGCCGGCCCTCGAAAAGGCTTCCTGGATCACGCCGGTTCCGAAGGGCGTCGGCCCGATGACGATCACCATGCTGCTGTGGAACACCCTCCAGGCGGCCAGAACGGCGGCCGGCTGATGTCGCAGCTCAAAGCTCAGTTGGAGAGCGGCCAATTCGTCGTCACTTCCGAAATCGCTCCGCCCAAGGGCGCCGATCTCGGCGAGTTCCTGGAACACGCCCGGCTGGTCAAGGGAAGGGTGGTCGCCTATAACGTCACCGACAATCAAAGGGCCATCATGCGCCTCTCTTCGCTGGCCGCGAGCATCGCCCTGGTCCGTGAAGGCATGGAGCCGATCTATCAGCTCGCCTGCCGCGATCGAAATCGGCTGGCCCTTCAATCCGACCTATTGGGCGCCGCAGCCTTGGGAGTTGAAAACGTCCTCCCCCTGACCGGTGACTCGGTGGCTCAGGGTGATCATAAAGACGCCAAGCCGGTCTTCGACTGCACCTCGGTCAAGCTGATGGCGCTTATCCAAAAGCTCAACCAAGGCTTGAGCATGGGCGACCATCCGCTCAGCGCTAAAACGAATTTTTACGTCGGCGGCGCGGTCGACCCCAAGAACTTCGGCAACAAGGCCTTCTTCCAGCGGATGGAAGACAAGATGAAGAACGGGGCGGCCTTTTTCCAATCTCAGCCGGTCTACGACTTGGCTCAGGCCGAGGCGCTCTACCGCTACTGCGAAGAACACAAGGTGAAGAGCTTGATCGGCGTCCTTTTGGTGAAGGGGCCGAAGCAGGCGGCCTTTCTTAACGCCCACGTTCCCGGGATCAGGATTCCCGACGAGATCATTGCCAAGTTCAATGGTAGCTCCGAGCCTCTTCAGGTCGGCATCGACTTCGCGGCCCAGCAGATTCGGGAGCTGAAGGGCCGAGCTCATGGAGTTCATGTCATGACGGTGGGCCGTGAGGATTTGGTGCCGCAGATTTTAGATCGGGCCGGATTGTAGCGATTCAACGAGGAGATCTTTCGATGTCCCTAAAAACTCCGCTCTACGAGTGGCACCGCAGCCACGGCGCCAAGATGGTCGAGTTCGGCGGCTGGGACATGCCGGTTTCCTACGAAGGCGTTCTGGCCGAGCACAAGGCGGTCCGCGAAGCCTGCGGGCTCTTCGACATTTCCCACATGGGCGAGATTTTTGTCAGCGGCCCCGGCGCCGAAGCCGCCCTCCAATGGCTGACGACCAACGACGTCTCGAGGCTTCGCGACGGCCAAGCCCAGTATTCTCTTTTGTTGAATGAAAAGGGCGGCGCGGTCGACGACATCATCGTCTACCGCTTGGAGCCCGACCGCTTCCTGGTCTGCGTCAATGCCGCCAATATCGACAAGGATCGGGAATGGATGAAGGCCAACCTCAAGCCCGAGGCCGAGCTGACCGACCGCAGTCCCGAGATGGGCATGGTCGCCCTGCAAGGGCCGGCCAGTGCCCGAGTCTTGGCGAAATTCGGCTTCGACCTTGCCTCGGTCGACCGATTCCATTGCCGCGAGCTGCGGATCGCCGGAGCGCCGGTCCTGCTCGCCCGCACCGGCTACACCGGCGAGGAAGGCTGCGAATTTTTTCTCGAAGGAAAGGCGCTTTTGGGTTTTTGGGAAGAGCTGATGACCGCGGGACGCTCCGAAGGACTGGTCCCAGTCGGTCTGGGTGCCCGCGACACCCTGAGGTTGGAGATGGCCTATCCGCTCTACGGTCATGAGCTGAGCGAGAGCATTGGACCTTGGGAAGCCGGGCTCGGCTGGGTGGTCAAGCTCGAGGCCAAAGACTTTATCGGCAAGAATGCTCTCGAGGCGGCCAAGGCCGAAGGTATTTCGAAAAAGGTGCGGGGCCTGCGGATGGAAGAGCCGGGCATTCCGCGCGAGGGTTTCGCGGTTTACCGCGGCTCGGAGAAGATCGGCGCGACGCTTTCCGGAACTTTCAGCCCCACGCTCGGCTACGGCATCGCCACCGCGCTGCTCGACACCGCCTCGAGCCCCGAGGGCGGGGAAATTTTCGTTGACATCAGGGGTAAAATGAAGAAAGCAAAAATCACGCAAATTCCCTTCCTCAATCGAAAAACGGGAGCAGGAGCCGGCGCCTTATGAAT